>VAUM01000006.1 GCA_005774595.1 Actinomycetota bacterium | reverse complement strand
GCACGCGATCGGCCGCGGCCAGCCACTCGTCAGCGTCGTGCGACACGACGACGACGCCGACCCCGCCCTCCCGAACGCGCGCGACCGCCTCTCGCACGGCACGGCGCCCGCGCGCGTCGAGACCCGCGGTCGGCTCGTCGAGGAGCAGGTAGCGCGGCCGCATCGCGAGCACGCCCGCCAGTGCGGCGCGGCGCGCCTCGCCGCCGGACAACGAGAACGGCGAGCGGGCGCCGAACACGGCCGGCGGCAGCCCGACGCTCTCGAGCGCGTCCGCCGCGTCGCTCGCGGCCTCCTGTTCGGAACGCCCGAGGTTGCGCGGGCCGAACGCCGCGTCCTCGAGCACGGTATCCGCGAACAGCTGCGACTCGGCGTCCTGGAACACCATGGCGACCGCTCCTCGCACAGCGTCGCCGAGCGGCGCGCCGTCGGCCTCGACCGTGCCACCGGTGGGCTGCATGAGGCCGGCGAGGACGCGCAACAGTGTCGACTTGCCCGAGCCGGTGCGCCCGATCACGAGTGCCAACCCCCCGGACTCGAGCTCCAAGGACACGCCGTCGAGCGCGGTCGCCGCGAAGCTCGTGCCCGCGGAGTACACGTGCGTGACGTCTCGCGCGACGAGGCTCACAGCGCCGCCACCACGCTTTCCGCGGACAGCGCCGTCTCGGGGACCCGCACGCCTCGCCGGCGGAGCTCGGCCGCGATCGCCCCGGCGGGCGGCAGCTCGAGCCCGCACCGGTCCAGCAGGTCCGCGTCGGCCAGCAGCGGCCCCGGCGCGCCCGCGTACGCCACGCGGCCCTCGGCCAGCGCGACCACGCGGTCCGCGCCGGCGGCGTCGGCGAGGTCGTGGCTCACGTGCAGCACGCCGCACCCTCCCGCCCGCAACCGTTCGACGGCCGCGAGCACCGCCTCGCGGCCCTCGGGATCGAGCATCGCCGTCGGCTCGTCGAGCACCACATACGCCGGCCGCATGGCGAGCGCGCCGGCGATCGCGAGCCGCTGCTTCTGCCCCCCGGACAGCAGGTGGGGCTCGCGCCGTTGCATGCCATCGAGGCCGACCGCGGCGAGCGCCTCATCGACGCGTGCGCGGATCTGCTCGCGGGGCAGCCCGAGGTTCTCGGGGCCGAACGCGACGTCCTCCTCGACCGTGGTTCCGACGATCTGGTTGTCCGGGTTCTGGAACACCATCGCGACCAGCTCGCGCACCTCGTGCCCGCGCTCCGGGTCGGCCGTGGCGATGCCGTCGACGGTGACCGACCCGCCCGCCGGCAGCAGCAGCCCGTCACACAGGCGCGCGAGCGTCGACTTCCCCGAGCCGTTCGCCCCGAACACCGCCACGTACTCGCCCGCAGACAACGCCAGCGAGACGCCCTCGACCGCGGGCCGGTCGGCGCCCGGGTAGGTGAACGAGATGTCGGCGAGCTCGATCATGCGCCCTGCCCGGTCCTCTCGAAGCACGAAGGGCCCCGGTGTCGGGGCCCTTCGGACGGTACCAAAACGCGGACGTCGGCGCGCTAGTCGACGAGCTCGAGGATGACCATCGGCGCGGCATCGCCCTTGCGGGGGCCGAGCTTCAGGATCCTCGTGTAGCCGCCGTCGCGGTCGGCGAAACGCGGGGCGACCTCGGCGAAGATCTTGTGAACCAGCGCCTTGTCGCCGATCTCGGCCATGACCAGGCGGCGCGAGTGCACGTCGCCCTTCTTCGCCCACGTGATGATCCTCTCGACCAGCGAGCGGACCTCCTTGGCCCGCGTCTCGGTCGTCTTGATGCGGTCGTTGGTGAACACGGCGATCGCCAGCGAACGGAGCATGGCCTTGGTGTGGCTTGCGTCCGTGCCGAGCTTGCGCCCCTTCTTCAGGTGCCTCATCTTGCGGTCTCTCCTAGCCCTTCAGGCCCAAGCCCATCTGCTGGAGCTTGTCCTTCACTTCCTCGATGGACTTCGCGCCGAAGTTGCGGATGTTGAGCAGGTCCGCCTCCGTGCAGTCGGTCAGCTGCCCGATGGTGTTCACGCCCTGGCGCTTCAGGCAGTTGTACGAGCGGACGGTGAGGTCGAGCTCCTCGATCGGGGTCTCGAGCAGCGTCTCCTCGGTCGACTTCGGATCGGTGAAGATCGGAGCGTCCGACAGCGGCGTCACAGCCTGCTCCATGAACAGCGAGGCGTGCTCGTCGAGGATGCGCGCGGCGCGGGCCACGGCGTCCGCCGGGTCGACCGCGCCGTTGGACTCGACCTCGAGGGTGAGCTTGTCCCAGTCGGTGCGCTGGCCGACGCGCTCGTTCTCCACCAGGTAGGTGCAGCGCGAGATCGGCGAGAACAGCGAATCGACGGTGATGACGCCGATCGGGTCGTCGGCGCGCTTGTTGCGGTCGGCGGACACGTAGCCGCGCCCCGTGCCGATGCGCACCGACATCTCGAGCTTCGCGCCCTTGTTCAGGTTCGCGATGACGTGGTCGGGGTTGACCAGCTCGAACTCGGCCGGGATCTTCAGGTCCGCGCCGGTGACGACCTTCGGGCCCGCTGCGGTGAGCGTGGCGACCGCGTCGCCCTCACCGATGCCGGTGTCCCTGAAGATCAGGCCCTTCACGTTGAGCACGATGTCGGTGACGTCCTCGCGGACGCCGTCGATGGTCGAGAACTCGTGCTGGACGCCCTCGACGCGGATCGACGTGGCCGCGGCGCCCTGCAGCGACGACAGCAGCACGCGGCGCATGCAGTTGCCGAGCGTGTAGCCGAAACCGCGCTCCAGCGGGCCGACGATGTAGCGGGCCGTACGCTCGTCGATGACCTCGACCGAAACCTCGGGCCTCATGAACTCGGTCATGCGGGAAGCCTCCTTGGGACGTACCTGGGTACGGACTGCTACTTCGAGTACAGCTCGACGATGAGCTGCTCGCGGACGGGCGTGTCGATCTGGTCGCGCTGGGGCAGGGTCAGGATCTTGCCCTGCTTCTTGTCCGCGTCGACCTCGAGCCAGCCCGGGACCTCGATGCGGCCCGAGGAGATGATCGCGGCCTTGACGCGGTTGAAGTCCTTCGCCTTGTCGGCGACCGAGACGACATCGCCGGCGCGCACGCGGGCCGACGGGATGTCGACGCGGCGGCCGTTGACGGCGATGTGCCCGTGGCGGACCGCCTGACGCGCCTCGTCACGCGAAGACGCGAAGCCGAGGCGGTAGACGACGTTGTCCAGCCGGCTCTCGAGCAGGCGCAGGAGGTTCTCACCCGTGATGCCCTGCTGGCGGCTGGCGATCTTGTAGTAGTTGCGGAACTGCTTCTCGAGCACGCCGTAGACTCGCTTCGCCCGCTGCTTCTCGCGCAGCTGGACCCGGTACTCCGATTCCTTCGGGCGCTTCTTGCCCGCCATGCCCGGCGGGTAGGGCCGCTTCTCGACACCGCACTTGTCGGTGTAGCAGCGGTCGCCCTTCAGGAAGAGCTTGATGCCTTCACGACGGCACAGTCGGCAGTCAGCACCGCTGTAACGTGCCATGTGTCCGATACCTCCGGGATTCCTACACGCGACGCCGCTTGCGAGGGCGGCAGCCGTTGTGGGGGACAGGGGTGCAGTCCTGGATGCTGGAGATCTCCAGCCCGGCTGCCTGCAGGGAGCGGATGGCGGTCTCGCGACCGGAGCCCGGGCCCTTGACGAACACGGAGACCTTGCGGACGCCGTGCTCCTGGGCGGCCTTGGCACACGCCTCCGCCGCGAGCTGCGCGGCGAACGGCGTGGACTTCCGCGAACCCTTGAAGCCGACCTGGCCGGCGCTGCGCCACGAGATGACGTTGCCCGACGGGTCGGTGATGCTGATGATCGTGTTGTTGAAGGTGGACTTGATGTGCGCCTGGCCCACCGCGATGTTCTTGCGCTCGCTGCGCTTGACGCGGGTGCGAGCGGTCTTCTTCTTGGCAGCCATGGACTACTTGCCCTTCTTCTTCGCGCCGATCTGGCGACGCGGCCCCTTGCGGGTGCGCGCGTTCGTGTGGGTGCGCTGTCCGCGGACCGGCAGGCCCTTGCGGTGGCGCAGGCCGCGGTAGCAGCCGATCTCCATCAGGCGCTTGATGTTCTGGCCGACCTCTCGGCGCAGGTCGCCCTCGACCTTGAGGTTCCGGTCGATGTACTCACGAAGGCGGACGACCTCCTCCTCGGTGAGGTTCCTCACGCGCGTGTCGGCGGAGATGCCGGTCTCCCGGCAGATGGCCTGGGCCGTGGTGAGCCCGACGCCGTAGATGTAGGTGAGGCCGATCTCGACGCGCTTCTCGCGCGGGAGGTCGACGCCAGCAATACGTGCCAAGGTCTACAGACCTCCTTAGCCCTGCCGCTGCTTGTGCCGGGGGTTCTCGCAGATCACGAGCACCCGACCGTGGCGGCGGATGATCTTGCACTTCTCACAGATCTTCTTGACCGAAGGACGTACCTTCATCGATCCGGTCCCTTCATGGCGGTTCTCATCTATCTCCAACACCCAGCCGCAGGTGTTCTGTCTTCGTGGTGCCGGACACGCCGCCGGGCGTGTCCCTTCCGTGCGCGCAGCGCGGTTCTACTTGAAGCGGTAGGTGATCCGACCGCGCGTCAGGTCGTAGGGCGAGAGCTCGATGACGACGCGGTCACCGGGGAGGATGCGGATGTAGTGCATGCGCATCTTCCCCGAGATGTGGGCCAGTACCTTGTGCCCGTTGTCCAACTCGACACGGAACATCGCGTTGGGCAACGGCTCAACGACCGTTCCCTCCATCTCGATGGAGTCGTCCCGCTTTCCCAAGCACTCCCGCCTTCGGTTCGCCTAAAGTCGCGAATGGTCAGTATATCGGTCGAATACGGCCGAGTCCAGCACGAATCACCCCGAATCACCCCGTTCGACCCTATTCGAGCGTCAGTATCGACGGGCCGTCGGCCGTGACGGCCACGGTGTGCTCGAAGTGGGCCGACAGGGACCCGTCCGCGGTCACGACGGTCCAGCCGTCGTCGAGAGACCGGACCTGCGCGCCGCCCGCGTTCACCATCGGCTCGATGGCCAGCACCATCCCCTCGCGCAGCGCAGGCCCGGTGCCCGACTGCCCGAAGTTCGGCACGTTCGGCTCCTCGTGCATGTCGCGCCCGATGCCGTGACCGACGTACTCGCGCACGACCGAGAACCCGGCGTGCTCGACCACCGTCTGGACCGCGCTGCTGATGTCGTGCAGCCGCATGCCCGGGACGCACTTGGCGATCCCGGCGACCAGCGACTCGCGCGTCACGTCCATCAGCCGGCGTGCCTCGCTCGACACGAGGCCGACCGCGAACGTCATCGCGGAGTCGCCGTAGTAGCCGTCGACGACGGCGCCGATATCGATGGAGACGATGTCACCCTCGGCGAGCGCGCGCATGCCCGGGATACCGTGGACGACCTCGCCGTTGACCGAGGCGCAGATCGACGCCGGGAAACCGCGATACCCCTTGAACGCGGGCACCGCGCCGTCCTCGCGGATGGCGGCCTCGGCGAGCGCGTCGAGCTCGGCCGTGGTGACTCCGGGCCGGACCGCCTCGCCGGCCACGCGCAGCGCGCGCGCGGTGACTCGGCCGGCCGCGCGCATGTGTTCGATCTCGGCCGGCGACTTGCGGATGATCACGGCGATTGCGGCCCTACGCCTCCAGGACGGCCTTGACGTCGACGAAGACGTCATCGACCGGCCGGTCACCGTCGATGCGGTGCAGGAGGCCCTTCGCGTCGTAGTAGTCGATCAGCGGCGCCGTCGAACGCTCGTACACGTCGAGGCGGTTGGCCACGGTGGCCTCGTTGTCATCGTCGCGCTGGTACAACTCGCCGCCGCACTCGTCGCAGACCGTCGGGTCGGCGGGCGCGTTCGCGAGCAGGCTGTAGATCTTGCCGCAGGAGCGGCAGGTACGCCGCGAGGCGAGCCGCCGCACGATGACGTCCTTGTCCACGTCGATCGAGACGGCCGCGTCGATGTCCTTGCCGAGTTCGGCCAGCACGCCGTCGAGCGCCTCGGCCTGCGCGGTGGTACGGGGGAAGCCGTCGAGGATGAAGCCCTTCGCGGCGTCCGGCTCGCCGAGGCGGTCGCGGACCAGGCCGATGACGACCTCGTCGGGGACGAGCTCACCGGCGTCCATGTAGCGCTTCGCCTCGAGGCCCAGCGGAGTGCCGTCCTTGACGGCACGGCGCAGGATATCGCCGGTCGAGATCTGCGGGATGCCGTACGACTCGATCATGCGCTCGGCCTGCGTGCCCTTGCCCGCCCCCGGCGCGCCCAGCAGGATGACGTTCATCGTTCCTCCCCTTCCCTTGCGCCCTACTTGAAGAAGCCGTCGTAGTGCCGCATCTTCAGCTGGCTCTCCAGCTGCGTCATCGTCTCGAGAGCGACTCCGACCATGATGAGGATCGACGTGCCGCCGAAGTTCTGCAGGGCCGGCACCTCGGTCGCGCGGAAGAGCAGCGTCGGCGCGATCGCGATGGCCGCAAGGAAGATGGCGCCCGGCAGCGTGATGCGGTTCAGCACGTTCTCGATGTAGGTCGTCGTGGCCTTGCCGGGACGCACCCCGGGGATGAACCCGCCGTTCTTGCGGAGGTTGTCGGCCAGATCGATGGGGTTGAACACGAGCGCCGTGTAGAAGTACGTGAAGAACACGACGAGGATCGGGTAGAGCATGAAGTACAGCCAGCCCTTGGTCAGCGCCGTCGACAGCGACGTCAGCCAGCCCACGCGCACGTACGCCGCGATCTGCGCAGGGAAGAACAGGATCGAGCTGGCGAAGATGATCGGGATGACGTTGGCGCCGTTGATCTTGAGCGGGATGTAGGTGCCCGCCCCGCCGTACACCCGGCGGCCGATGACGCGCTTGGCGTACTGCACGGGGATGCGCCGCTGAGCGCGCTCCATCATCACGATGGCCGCGACGACGCCCACGAAGATGACGAGCAGCACGATGGCCATGACGTACTGCTTCGAGCCGCCGACGGCCAGCGTGGAGGCCACCGCCTCCGGGAAGCGCGCGACGATGCTCGAGAAGATGAGCAACGACATGCCGTTGCCGATGCCGCGCTGGGTGATCAGCTCGCCGAGCCACATGATCAGCGCCGTGCCGGCCAGCAGCGAGATGATGATGATGATCCGGTTCGGCCACGAGAACACGATGCCGAGGCCCTGGGGCGGCGGCGCCTGGAACAGGCCGATGAGGCCGATCGCCTGCAGCAGGCCGATGCCGAGCGTCAGGTAGCGCGTGATCTGCGTGATGCGGCGCTGACCGGTCTCGCCTTCCTTGGCCCACCGCTCGAGCGTCGGGATGACGCCCTGCAGCAGCTGCATGATGATCGAGCTCGTGATGTACGGCATGATGCCGAGCGAGAAGACCGCGAAGTTCTCGAGCGCGCCGCCGGCGAACAGGTTCAGCAGGCCGAGCGCGGCCTGGCTCTGCACGATCTCCGTGATCGCGCCGGGGTCGACGCCCGGGACGGGGATGTGCGCCCCGAACCGGTAGACGGCGATCATCGCCAGCGTGAAGAGGATCTTCTTGCGGAGCTCCGGGACCTTGAACGCGTTGACGAGCGCCTGGATCACAGCGACTCGACCTTCCCTCCGGCGGCCTCGATCTTGGTGACGGCCGACGCGGAGACCTTGTCGACGCGCACCGTGAGCGCCTTGGTGATCTCACCGTCGCCGAGTACCTTGACCGGCACGGTCTTGCTCTTGATGACGCCCTTCGCGAACAGCGCATCGATGTCGACGGTCTCGCCGGCCGCGAACAGCCCGTCGATCCGGCCGACGTTCACTACCGCGTACTCGACGCGGAAGCGGTTCTTGAAGCCGGGAAGCTTGGGCAGGCGCATCGCCAGCGGGTTCTGGCCGCCCTCGAAGCCGGGGCCCTTGCCGCCGCCCGCGCGGGACAGCTGGCCCTTGTCGCCGCGGCCGGCGGTCGAACCGTGGCCGCTGCCGTTGCCGCGGCCCACGCGCTTGCGGGGCTTGCGCGACCCGGGAGCCGGGAAGAGATCGTTGACCTGCATCGTGTTCGCTCCTTCTTCGCTCTCCGCACGCGCGCTCGTGCGCGCCGCGGGGCCGGCAGCTCGCCGCCGGCGGACTGGTCGTGTGCGCTTCGCGGGGCCTAGAGGCCCTCGACCTCGACGAGGTGGCGCACCTTGGTGATCATGCCGCGGACGGCCGGGGTGTCCGGCTTCTCCACGGTGTGATGCATCCGCTTGATGCCGAGCGCCCGGACGGTGTCCTTCTGGTCCTTCGGACACCCGATGGCGCTACGAACCTGGGTGATCTTGAGCGTCTGCGTCTTGGCGGTCATCTCCGCTACTCCTTGCCGTACATCTGGTCGACGGTGATGCCGCGACGGCGCGCGACGTCCTCGGGACTCTGAAGCGACTTCAGGCCCTCGGCGGCCGCCTTCACCATGTTGAGCGCGTTGTCCGAGCCGAGCGACTTGGACAGAACGTCACGGATGCCGGCGAGCTCGAGCAGGGCGCGCACCGGGCCGCCGGCGATCACGCCGGTACCGGGAGCGGCGGGCTTGAGCAGCACGCGGCCGGCGCCGAACACGCCCGTGACCTGATGCGGGATCGTGGTTCCAGAGACCGAGACGCGGAACATGTTCTTCTTCGCGTCCTCGATGCCCTTCTTGATGGCGAGCGGCACCTCGGTCGACTTCCCCATCCCCACGCCCACCATGCCCGCCTCGTCGCCGACGACCACGAGCGCAGTCAGCGAGAAGCGCCGGCCGCCCTTGACGACCTTGGCGACGCGGTTGATGTAGACGACCTTCTCCTTGAGCTCCGAGACCGGAGCGACGAAACGAGCCATGCGCGTTCCTCCTAGAACTTGAGCCCGGCCTCGCGGGCGCCGTCCGCCAGGGCCTTGACGCGGCCGTGGTACAGCCGCCCGCCACGATCGAACACGACCTCGGTGACGCCCGCGTCCATCGCACGCTTGCCGACGAGCTTGCCGACCTCGGCCGCTGCCGCGACGTTCGCGCCAGACTTGAGCGTGCCGCGCAGGTCGCGGTCCACGCTCGACGCAGCCGCGACGGTCCTACCGGCGACGTCGTCGATGACCTGGGCGTAGATATGGCCGTCCGTGCGCGTCACGCACAGGCGGGGCCGCGCAGCGGTGCCCGACACCTTGCCACGCACGCGGCGGTGCCGCCGTGCGAGACCCGCCGCCTTTGCCTTGAGCTTGTCCATGTGCCTACTGCTCTCCCTGTTCCCTCGGGCCGCACATGCGGCCCGCGACTACTTGGCGGTCTTGCCGACCTTGCGGCGGACGTACTCGCCCTCGTACCGCACGCCCTTGCCCTTGTACGGCTCAGGCGGCCTCTTCTTGCGGATCTCCGCAGCGATCTGGCCGACGCGCTGCTTGTCGATGCCGCGCACGGTCACGCGGGTGGGCGCGGGCACCTCGAACGTGATGCCCGGCTCCGCCACGACGAGCACGGGGTGGCTGTAGCCCAGCTGCATCTCGAGGTCCGAGCCCTTCATCGCGGCACGGTAGCCGACGCCCACGATCTCGAGGTTGCGCGCGAAGCCCTCGGACACGCCGACGACCATGTTGGAGACCAGCGTGCGGGTCAGGCCGTGCAGCGAGCGGTGACGGCGCTCGTCGCTCGGGCGCGTCACGGTCAGGACGCCGTCCTCGAGCGCGATGGCCATGTCCTCGCTGAACGTCTGGGTGAGGGTGCCCTTCGGCCCCTTCACCGTGACGGTCGCGCCGTCGATCGTGACCTCGACCCCGGACGGGACCGGGATGGGCTGCTTGCCGATACGGCTCATGGCAGTGCTCCTTCCTTCCCTATCCGGCTACCAGATGTAGGCGATGACCTCGCCGCCCACGCCGGTCTTGCGCGCGGCCTTGTCGGTCATGACGCCCTTGGACGTGGAGATGACGGCCGTGCCAAGCCCGCCGAGGACGCGGGGGATCTCGTCCTTCTTGGCATAGACACGCAGGCCCGGCTTGGAGATGCGGCGCAGCCCCGTGATGGTGCGCTGCTTCTTCGCGCCGTACTTCAGCGTGACGGTCAGCGTCGCCTGCGGGCTGGCCTCGGTCACGACGTACTCCTCGATGTAGCCCTCTTCCTTCAGGATGCGGGCGATCTCGACGAGCTTCTTGGACGAAGGCATCGTCGTGGCCGGCAGGAACGCGGAGTTCGCGTTGCGGATCCTGGTCAGCATGTCGGCGATGGGGTCAGTCATGCTCATGGTGCCTCTCGTACCTCCTCGTATCGGTCGTTTCGAACCTCGGCCGCCGGTTCGGGCCCGCCCGTGGCGGGGCCGCCTTGCGGCAAAGGCCCCGGTCATTCGGGGCGTGCTTGCGTCCCTACCAGCTCGCCTTGCGGATGCCGGGCAGCTCGCCGCGGCTCGCCAGCTCGCGCACGCAGATGCGGCACAGGCCGAACTGCCGGTAGAACCCGCGCGGACGACCGCAGCGGACGCACCGGTTGACGGCCCGCGTCGAGAACTTCGGCGCGCGCCGTGCCTTGGCGATCATCGACTTCTTTGCCACTTGCTACCTCCTCGACGTGGAGCGCGCCTTTCGCGCCCCCGTATCGAAACCGTGTTGCCGTGCTACCTCTTGAAGGGGAACTCGAAGGCCGCGAGCAGCGCCTGGGCCTCGTCGTCGGTCTTCGCGGTCGTGACGATGGTGATGTCCATGCCGCGGACGCGGTCCACCTTGTCGTAGTCGATCTCGGGGAAGATGAGCTGCTCGGTCACGCCCATCGAGTAGTTGCCGCGGCCGTCGAACGAGGTCGTCTCCATGCCGCGGAAGTCACGGATGCGGGGAAGCGCCGCCGACAGCACGCGGTCGAAGAACTCCCACATGCGGTCGCCGCGCAGGGTGACCTTCGCGCCGATCGGCATGCCCGCGCGGATCTTGAAGCCGGCGATCGACTTCTTGGCGCGCGTGATGATCGGCTGCTGGCCGGTGATGATGCGCAGGTCCTCGACGGCGCCGTCGAGCAGCTTGGAGTCCTGCGCCGCGGCGCCGACGCCCATGTTGACGACGATCTTGTCGAACCGCGGGACCTCGTTGATGTTCGCGTACCCGATCTCGGCCATCAGCTTCGGCCGGATCTCGGTCACGTACCGCTCTTTCAGCCTCGGTGCCACTTCGTGCCTCTCCCTTGCCTTGTCGTCGCCGGATTGCCGACCCGGCGCACCACCGCGCCCCGGCTTGTCGCCGGGCGCGGCTTTGGATCAGGTCGCTACCTGTCGATCGCCTTGCCGCACTTCTTGCACACGCGCACGCGCACCGAGCCGCCGTCGGGAGACTTCTCCCGCTGCCGGCCGAGCCGCGTCGGCTCCGAGCAGCTCGGGCAGACCAGCATCACGTTGCTCACGTGGATGGTGCCCTCGACCTCGAGGATGCCGCCCTGCGGCGCCTTCTGCGTCGGGCGCTGGGCCTTCTTGATCATGTTCACCCGCTCGACGACGATGCGCTGCTTCGCCGGGTAGACCCGAAGGACCTTGCCTTCCTTGCCACGGTCCTTGCCGGTGATCACGCGAACCTTGTCGCCCTTGCGGACGGAAAGCGAGCTTGCCACGTTCCCTCCTCGCCTACAGGACCTCGGGCGCGAGCGACACGATCTTCATGTACCGGCGGTCGCGCAGCTCGCGCGCCACCGGGCCGAAGATGCGGGTGCCCCTCGGGTTGCCCTGGTTGTCGATGATGACGGCGGCGTTCTCGTCGAACTTGATGTAGCTGCCGTCCGAGCGCCGCACCTCCTTCTTGGTGCGAACGACCACCGCGCGGACGACCTCGCCCTTCTTGATGGCGGCGTTCGGCGTGGCCTCCTTCACGGAGCACACGATGGTGTCGCCCACATGGGCGTAGCGCCTGCGCGAACCGCCGAGCACCTTGATGCACTCGACGCGCTTGGCTCCTGAGTTGTCGGCCACCTTGAGGTGGGTCTCCTGCTGGATCATCTCTATCCTCCGCCTACGGCCGCCGCGTCAGCGGCAGCCCCACTTGCAGTCGCCGCATCAGCGGCAGCTTGCCTGTCCGCTGGATGCTGCGTCACTTGGCTCTCTCGACGATGCGGACCAGGCGCCAGCGCTTCAACTTCGAGAGCGGCCGCGTCTCCATGATCTCGACGACGTCGCCGACCCCGGCCTCGTTGGCCTCGTCGTGCGCGTGGAACTTGGTGCTGCGGGTCAGCATCTTGCCGTACAGCGGGTGGGGCTTGCGCTCCTCGACCCTGACCACGCAGGTCTTGTCGCCGGCCGCCGAGACGACACGCCCCTGACGGACCTTGCGGCTGTTGCGCTCCGTGCTCATCTTCTCAACCATCTCCCTTGCGCCTTACGACGCCGCGTTCTTGGCGCCGGCGAGCTCACGGGCACGCAGCTCCGTGTGCAGGCGCGCGATGTCCTTCTTGACCGCCCCGATGCGGGCGGGATTGTCGAGCTGGCCGGTGGCCAGCCGGAAGCGCAGGTTGAACAGCTCGGTGCGGGCGTCCTTGATCTTCTGCTCCAGGTCGCCGTCTTCCATGTCGCGGATCTCTGCGGGCTTCATCTTCAGACCTCACCGCCGCTCTCGGCACGCGTCACGAACTTCGTCTTGATGGGCAGCTTGTGCTGGGCGAGTCGGATCGCCTCCTTGGCGACCTCCTCGGAAACGCCGGCCAGCTCGAACATGATGCGGCCGGGCTTGACCACGGCGACCCACTTCTCGGGGTTGCCCTTGCCCGAGCCCATGCGGGTCTCGGCCGGCTTCTGGGTGACCGGCTTGTCCGGGAAGATCGTGATCCAGACCTTGCCGCCACGCTTCATGTAGCGGGTCATCGCGATACGGGCGGCCTCGATCTGCCGGTTGGTGATCCAGCCGGGCTCGAGCGCCTTGAGGCCGTACTCGCCGAAGTGGACCTGGGTGCCGCCCTTGGCCACACCCTTCCTCGACCCGCGCTGCACCTTGCGGTGCTTCACTCGCTTGGGCAGAAGCATGACTGTCTACTCCCTCCCGGCCCGCTCGCGGCGGCCGCGCGGGGGACGATCGCGGTCGCGCGCCGGACGGTCGTCGGCGGGCTCGTTCAGCTGGGCGATGGTCTGGCCCGGCAGTTTCTCGCCGCGGTAGATCCAGACCTTCACGCCGATGCGGCCGAAGGTGGTCTTGGCCTCGGCGGTGCCGTAGTCGATCTTGGCGCGCAGGGTGTGGAGCGGCACGCGGCCCTCGCGGTACCACTCGCGGCGGCCCATCTCGGCGCCGCCGAGGCGGCCCGAGCACTGGATCCGGATGCCGAGGGCGCCGCCCTTGGTCGCCGAGGTGACGGCCTTGCGCATCGCACGGCGGAACGCCACGCGGGCCTCGAGCTGCTCGGCGACGCCCTGGGCGACCAGGGTCGCGTCGATCTCCGGCCGCTTGATCTCGACGATGTCGACCGCCACGATCTTGCCGGTCGTGCGCTCGAGGTCCTTGCGGATGACGTCGACCTCGGAGCCCTTCTTGCCGATGACGATGCCCGGACGCGCGGTCCAGACCTCGACGATCAGCTTGTCGCCCTTGCGCTGGATCTCGATGCGCGAGACCCCGGCGCGGCGCAGCTTGTTGAACAGGTACGCGCGGACGGCGAGGTCCTCGGCGAGCAGGTCACGGTAGTTCTTGCCCGCGTACCACCGCGAGCGCCAGTCCTCCGTGATGCCCAGCCTCAGACCGATCGGGTAGACCTTCTGGCCCATGGCGCTACGCTCCCTCTCGCTGCTTGACGACGACGGTGATGTGGCTGCTGCGCTTCTCGATGCGGTGCGCACGGCCGCGCGACTGCGGGCGGATGCGCTTCATCGTCGGGCCCTCGTCCACGTAGGTCTCGGAGACGTAGAGCCCCTCGCGCTTGAGCTTCAGGTTCTTCTCGGCGTTGGCCACCGCGCTCATCAGCGTCTTGGCGACGGGCTCGGCCGCGGCCCGCGGGGTGAACCGCAGGACGGCCTCGGCCTCGCCGACGTCCTTGCCGCGGATGAGATCCACGACGAGGCGCGCCTTGCGGGGGCTGACCCGCACGAAGCGGGCGACTGCTCTGGCTTCCATCGTGTGCTACCTCTTGCCCTTCCTGTCCGCGGCGTGCCCGCGGAACGTGCGCGTCGGGGCGAACTCGCCGAGCTTGTGGCCGACCATCGACTCGGTGACGTACACCGGGACGTGCTTGCGGCCGTCGTGCACGGCGATCGTGTGCCCGACCATCTCCGGGAAGATGGTCGAGGCCCTCGACCACGTCCGGATGACCTTCTTGTCGCCGGCCTCGTTCATCTGCTGCACCTTGGCGAGCAGCCGGGGCTGGATGAACGGTCCCTTCTTCAGGCTCCTGCTCATGTGGCGTTCCTCAGCTCCCTCTTCGCTACTTCTTGCGGCGCCTGATGATCAGGCGGTCCGACGACTTGCCCTTCTTGCGGGTCCGGTGGCCCTTGGTCGGCACGCCCCACGGCGTGACCGGGTGCCGGCCGGCGGTCTTGTTCTTGCCTTCGCCGCCGCCGTGCGGGTGGTCGACCGGGTTCATGGCCGTGCCGCGCACCGTAGGACGCTTGCCGAGGTGGCGGTTGCGGCCGGCCTTGCCGACCGAGATGTTGGCGTGCTCGGAGTTGCCGACCTCGCCCACGGTGGCCCGGCACGTCACCGGCACCATGCGCATCTCGGACGACGGCATGCGCAGGATGGCCTTGTCGCCCTCCTTGCCCATCAGCTGGGCCGAGGTGCCTGCCGAGCGGGCGATCGCGGCGCCCTTGCCGGGCTGCAGCTCGATCGCGTGCACCACGGTACCGACGGGGACGTCGGCCAGCGGCAGGGCGTTGCCCGGCTTGATGTCGGCGCCGGGGCCGGACATCACCGCGTCGCCCTGGGCGAGCTTGTCGGGCGCGAGGATGTAGCGCTTCTCGCCGTCGGCGTAGTGCAGCAGAGCGATGCGCGCCGAGCGGTTCGGGTCGTACTCGATGTGAGCGACCTTGGCCGGCACGCCGTCCTTGTTGCGCTTGAAGTCGATGACGCGGTAGCGCCGCTTGTGGCCGCCGCCTTGGTGCCGCGTGGTGATGCGGCCGTTGTTGTTGCGCCCGCCCTTGGAGGACAGCGGCGCGAGCAACGACTTCTCGGGCTCGCTTCGCGTGATGTCGGAGAAGTCCGACACCGTCTGGAAACGGCGCCCGGGGCTCGTCGGCTTGTACTTCTTCAGTCCCATTCGTTCCCTTCCTTCCGTCCGATCGCCGGTGCGTTCCCGGGACAGGAACGCCCGAACCCGGACTACCACGGTGCCGGGCGGCTCCATCGGTGCGGCGAGCGCCGCCCCGGGTGGGAGCCCCCGGTGGCTAGTGCGACTCGAAGAACTCGATCGAGTCGCCTTCCTTGAGCGTGACGACGGCCTTCTTCCAGTCGCGCGTGTGTCCCTTCGCGTAGCGGACACGGCGAGGCTTGCCGTTGACGTTCATCGTGTTCACGCTCATGACGGTCACGCCGAAGATCTCCTCGATCGCGGCGGCGATCTGCGGCTTGGTCGCGTGCTTGTCCACCTCGAAGGTGTAGCGGTTGTGGCCGATCATCTCGTAGCTCTTCTCCGAGACGATGGGGCGCACGATGATCTGGCGCGGATCGCTCATGTTAGGCCAGGACCCCCTCGACGAACTCGAGCGCGGGCTTGGTGAACAGCACCGATACGTTGTCGACGAGGTCGTATGCGTTGGCCTCGGACGCGGTGATCACCCGCACGGTCGGGATGTTGCGGAAGGACAGGGCGGCGTTGACGTCGTCGTTGGCCACGACGAGCGTCACGCGCCCGGTGATGCCGAGGGCTGTGAGGATCTCGGCCGCCGCCTTGGTGGACGGCTTCTCGAACGGGAACGAGTCGACCACGTAGAGCGCGCCGTCGGCCGTCTTGGCGGACAGCACGCTGCGCATCGCGAGCTTGACGACCTTGTTGTTCACGCGGAACGCGTACGAGCGCGGGTGCGGCCCGAAGACCACGCCGCCGCCGCGCCACTGCGGGGCGCGCGTCGTGCCCTGACGGGCGCGGCCGGTGCCCTTCTGGCGCCACGGCTTCGCGCCGCCGCCGGAGATGCGGCCGCGCGTCTTGGTCTGGTGCGTGCCGGCGCGGCGCCCCGCCTGGAGGCTGCGCACGACCTGGTGGACGGCGAACGGGTTCGGCTCGATGCCGAAGACCGCGTCGGAGAGCTTCGCGCTCCCGACCTTCTTCCCGCTCGCATCCTTGATGTCTACCGATGCCATCTCGTATCCACTCCTCGAAGCTGCGCGGCTGGTCGCCGGAACAGCTAGGCCTTCCGGACTGTCAGCAGGGCGCCGGTGGCGCCGGGGACGGCGCCTCGCACGAGCAGGAGGTTCTGCTCGGCGTCGACGCGCACGACCCGCAGGTTGCGGACCGTGACGGTGTCGGAGCCCATGTGGCCCGGCAGGCGAAGGCCCTTGAGCACGCGCGACGGGGTCGCGCACATGCCGATGGAGCCCGGCTCGCGATGGAAGTGCGAGCCGTGGCCGCCGGGGCCGCCGCGGTAGTTGTGCCGCTTCATGACGCCCTGGAAGCCCTTGCCCTTGCTGGTGCCGGTCACGTGCACGATCGCGCCCTCCTCGAAGGCCTCGACCGTGATCTTCTGCCCGAGCTTGAACTCCTCGCCCTCGTCGAGGCGGACCTCGGCGAGGTGGCGCTTCGGATCGACCTTGGCCTTCTTCAAGTGCCCGGCCTCCGGCTTGGTCAGCCGGTCCTCGCGCACGTCGCCATAGGCGATCTGCACGGCACGATAGCCGTCGGTCTTCTCGGTCTTGACCTGCGAGACCACGCACGGCCCGGCCTCGATGACGGTGACCGGGACCAGCCGGTCATCATCGCTCCAGACCTGGGTCATGCCCAGCTTCGTTCCGAGTATCGTCGTCGTCACTGCACTCACCATCTCTTCCGTCGCGGTCATGGGCCTTCACGCGCCCGCGGCGCTCCTCGCCGCGGCTCCCAGCGGACCGCACTCCACAGCGCTCTCGCACCCTCGCGGGTGCGGCGCGCACTTCCTACAGCTTGATCTCGATGTCCACACCGGCCGGCAGGTCGAGGCGCATGAGCGAGTCGACCGTCTTGGGCGTGGGCTCGAGGATGTCGATGAGGCGCTTGTGCGTCCTCATCTCGAAGTGCTCCCGGCTGTCCTTGTTGACGTGCGGGGAGCGGATGACGCAGTACAGGTTGCGCTCGGTCGGCAGCGGGATGGGGCCCGCGACCTTCGCACCCGTCTTCTGCGCCGTGTCCACGATGAGCTTCGTGGACTGGTCCACGACCTCGTGGTCGTAGCCCTTCAGGCGGATCCTGATCTTCTGCTCAGCCAACTTGCTAACCCTCCGACAAGCGGGATCCGGGAGCCCCGGCCCGCTACTGGCCCACCGCTGCGGCGTCGCCGCCGACCTTCTTGACGATCTCCTCGGCGACGCTCTTGGGAACCTGCTCGTACGCCTTGAACTGCATCGTGTAGGACGCGCGGCCCTGGGTGCGGCTGCGCAGGTCCGTCGCGTAGCCGAACATCTCGGACAGCGGCACCTTGCCGCGGATGACCTGCGAGTTGCCGCGGCGCTCCATGCCCTCGATGTGGCCGCGGCGCGCCGAGAGGTTGCCCATGACGTCGCCCGCGAAGTCCTCGGGGGTGACGACCTCGACGGCCATGACCGGCTCGAGCAGCACGGCGCCGGCCTTGCGCATGCCCTCCTTGATCGCCATGGAGCCCGCGATCTTGAACGCCATCTCAGACGAGTCGACCTCGTGATACGAACCGTCCACGAGCTCGACTCGCACGTCGACGACCGGGTAGCCCGCGAGCACGCCCGTCTCGAGCGCCTCGGAGATACCCTTGTCGACCGCCGGGATGTATTCCTTGGGGATGGCGCCGCCCACGATCTTGCTCTCGAACACGTAGCCGTCGCCCGGCTCCTGCGGCACCACGTTGATGACGACGTGGCCGTACTGGCCGCGGCCACCGGTCTGGCGCGAGAACTTGAGGTCCACGTGATCGGCGCGGCGGCTCGCGGTCTCGCGGTACGCGACCTGCGGGCGGCCGACGTTGGCCTCGACCTTGAACTCGCGCAGGAGGCGGTCGACGATGATCTCGAGGTGCAGCTCACCCATGCCGGCGATGATGGTCTGGCCGGTCTCGGTCTCGGTGCGGACCCGGAAGGTCGGGTCCTCCTCGGCGAGCTTGGCCAGTGCGGCGCCGAGCTTGTCCTGCTCGGCCTTGGTCTTCGGCTCGATCGCGATGTCGATGACCGGGTCCGGGAAGACCATGGACTCGAGCAGGACGGGGTTGTTCTCAGCGCACAGCGTGTCGCCGGTGGTGGTCGCCTTCAGGCCCACGGCGGCGACGATGTCGCCGGCGGTGACCTGCTGGACGTCCTCGCGGTGGTTCGCGTGCATCTGGAGCAGGCGGCCGATGCGCTCCTTGTGCCCCTTGGTGGAGTTGAGGATGTAGGAGCCGGCGTCCAGCGTGCCGGAGTAGACGCGGAAGTAGGTCAGCTTGCCGACGAACGGGTCGGTCATGACCTTGAACGCGAGTGCGGCGAACGGCGCGCTCGGGTCCGCGGGGCGCTCGACGTCGTTGCCGGTCTTGATCTCGACGCCCTTGATGGCCGGGATGTCGAGCGGCGAGGGCAGGTAGTCGATGACGGCGTCGAGCAGGGGCTGCACGCCTTTGTTCTTGAACGACGCGCCGCAGGTGACCGGCGTGACGGCACAGGCGATGCACGCCTTGCGCAGCGCCGCCTTGAGCTCGTCGACGCTGATCGGCTCGTCCTCGAGGAACTTGTGCAGGAGGTCGTCGTCGTACTCGGCGGCGGCCTCGACGAGGTCGTGGCGGTGCAGCTCGGCCTCGTCGGCCAGCTCGGCCGGGATCTCGCCCACCGTGGGGTTGATGCCCTTGTCGTCCTCGTTGAAGTGCCACGCGGTCATCTCGACGAGGTCGATGATGCCCTCGAAGCGATCCTCGGCGCCGATCGGCATCTGGAGCAGGACCGGCCGCGTGTTGAGACGGTCCTTCATCATCTGCACGACGTTCATGAAGTCCGCGCCGGTGCGGTCCATCTTGTTGATGTATGCCATGCGGGGCACGCCGTAGGTGTCGGCCTGGCGCCACACCGTCTCGGACTGCGGCTCCACGCCGCCGACCGCGCAGAACACCGCTACCGCGCCGTCGAGCACGCGCAGCGAGCGCTCCACCTCGACGGTGAAGTCGACGTGGCCCGGCGTGTCGATGATCTGGATGCGGTAGTCCTTCCAGAAGCAGGTCGTGGCGGCCGAGGTGATCGTGATGCCGCGCTCCTGCTCCTGAACCATCCAGTCCATGGTGGCGGCGCCGTCGTGGACCTCGCCGATCTTGTGCGTCTTGCCCGTGTAGAACAGCACGCGCTCGGTCGTCGTGGTCTTGCCGGCGTCGATGTGCGCCATGATCCCGATGTTGCGGGTCTTATCGAGGGAATACGAAGCCATCTTCGGTGTGTGTCGTCTCTTCTTCGGGGGGTCTTCGTCTACCAGCGGTAGTGCGAGAACGCGCGGTTCGACTCGGCCATCTTGTAGAGGTCCTCGCGCTTCTTGACCGAGGCGCCGAGGCCGTTCGCGGCGTCCATGATCTCGCCGGCAAGGCGCTCGGCCATGGTCTTCTCGCGACGCTTGCGGGAGAAGCCGACGATCCAGCGGATCGCCAGCGTGGTGGAGCGGCGGGCGTTGACCTCGACCGGGACCTGGTAGGTCGCGCCGCCGACACGCTTCGGCTTGACCTCGAGGCTCGGGCGGATGTTGTCGAGCGCCTTCTTGAACACCGACAGCGGGTCGGTGCCCATCTTCTGCTCCACGATGTCGAACGCGCCGTAGACGATGCGCTCGGCCAGGGCCTTCTTGCCCTGGAGCAGGATCTTGTTGATGAGCTGGGTCACCAGACGGTTGTTGTACACCGCGTCCGGCATGACCTCTCGCCTTGCGGCAGCTGCGCGCCTTGGCATGTTCTATCTTCTCCTTGGGGTGCCGGTCGGCGCATGAACGGCAGCGCTCTTCGCTGCCCGTTCGATGCGTCGTTACTTCGCCCTCTTGACGCCGTAGCGCGAGCGGGCCTGGTTGCGGTTGCCCACACCGGCGCAGTCGAGCGCGGCGCGGATGATCTTGTAGCGCACGCCCGGCAGGTCCTTCACGCGGCCGCCGCGCACGAGCACGATCGAGTGCTCCTGGAGGTTGTGGCCGATGCCGGGGATGTAGGCGGTGACCTCGATCTGGTTGGTGAGGCGGACACGCGCGACCTTGCGCAGCGCCGAGTTCGGCTTCTTCGGGGTCGTGGTGTACACGCGCGTGCAGACGCCGCGCTTCTGGGGGTTGCCCTTCAGCGCCGGGGTCTTGCTCTTGCTCACCGCCTGCTGGCGGCCCTTGCGGACCAGCTGGTTGATGGTAGGCAACGCTCTTCCCTTCGTCTTCGTTCGCGCCCGTGTCCGCGCCCGTTCCCGGCGCGCACGCAGACTGACGGCCCACCCGGAGCCGCAAGGGGGTACTCTAGCCACTCGTGGCGGGGTTGTCAAACAACGCGGCCGGGCGTATCCATAGGCGGCCCAGGCCGCTGCGGCGACGCCCCGGTGACCCCCGCGCCGCCGGAACACAACGGGCGCCGCCCTGTCCGGACGGCGCCCGTATCACGCTTGTGACCTGCGAGGGCCTACGCCCGGAGCACGAGCCCCCGCTCGCCGAGGATCCGCTCGACCTCCTCGAGCGCCTTGGCGCCGAAGCCCTTGATCGCGAGAAGCTCGTCGCCGGTCTTCACGAGCAGCTGGCCGAGGGTCTCGATGCCCTCGTCGGCCAGGATGTTCGCGTAGCGCGTCGGCACGTCGATGTCGATGAGCGGCGTGTCCATCGGGATGGTCCCGGTCGGCATCTCAGCGTTCGGGTCGAACACCATGCCGGTGAACGCCTCGACGTCGAACGCGTCGGTATCGCCCTCGCCCGGCAGGTCGGCGAACCACTCGGCCGCCTCCTCCGGCGAGAACGGGCTCTCGATGGCGGACGGCGCTGGCAGCATCGCCTCGAGCTCCTTGAGCTCGTCGGGCGCGAAGTCCGGAAGCGGCCCACCCGTCGGCGACGGCGTCCACTCGGCGATCTCGCCCTTGTACTTCAGCGCGACGGAGCGGTAGCGCTTCATGCCGGTCGCGGCAGGGATGAGCTTGCCGATGATGACGTTCTCCTTGAGGCCCAGCAGCTGGTCCTCCTTGCCGGCGATCGCGGCGTCGGTGAGCACGCGAGTCGTCTCCTGGAACGACGCCGCCGACAGGAACGACTCGGTAGCCAGCGAGGCCTTCGTGATGCCGAGGAGCACCGGCACGGCCGTGGCGGGCTTCCCGCCTTCGGCGATGATGCGCTCGTTCTCCTCGTTGAAGACCGCACGGTCGACGAGAGCGCCCGGCAGCATCGACTCGGCGTCGCCCGGCTCGAGCACGGTCAGCTTGCGCATCATCTGGCGCGCGATGACCTCGATGTGCTTGTCGTTGATGTCGACACCCTGCGAGTTGTAGACCGCCTGCACCTCGGAGACGATGTACCTGAGCAGCTCGTTCGCGCCGCGCAGGTGGAGCAGCTCATGCGGGTCGACGGACCCCTCGGTCAGCTGCATGCCGGCCTCGACGGTCCCGCCGTGCGCGACGCCCGGCCGCAGGCGCGCGCGCCTCGGGACCGTGTGCTCCTCGGTGTGCCCCTTGGGGTCGGTGATGGTGAGCTTGCGGACCTTGTCGGCCTCCTCGATCGTCAGCGCACCGCCGATGCCCGCCAGCATCGCGGCGCCCTTGGGGTGGCGCGCCTCGAAGAGCTCCTGGACGCGCGGCAGGCCGTGCGTGATGTCCTCGCCCGCGACGCCACCGGTGTGGAACGTACGCATCGTGAGCTGCGTGCCGGGCTCTCCGATCGACTGCGCGGCGATGATGCCGACGGCCGTGCCGATGTCGACCGGGCGGCCGGCGGCCAGGTCCCAGCCGTAGCACTTCTCGCAGATCCCCTGCGTGGCACGGCAGGTCATGACGGTGCGGGCACGCACCGAGTCCACGCCTGCGTCCACGAACGCCTGGACGTCGGCCTCGGAAGTGATGTACTCGCCGGCGTCCTTGAGGATCTCGCCGGTCTTGGGGTGCGCGACCGGAGTGGCGAGGCAGCGCCCGACGAGGTCCCGGTCGATGCGCCCGTCCGGCTCGACGAGCTTGAAGCCGACGCCCTCGTCGTCGCCGCAGTCATCCGAGCGCACGATGACGTCCTGTGCGACGTCGACCAGACGCCTCGTCAGGTAGCCCGAGTCGGCGGTACGCAGCGCGGTGTCGGCGAGGCCCTTGCGAGCGCCGTGCGTCGAGATGAAGTACTCGAGCACGGACAGGCCCTCGCGGAAGTTCGCCTTGATCGGGATGTCGAGGATACGGCCCTGCGGGTTGGCCATGAGGCCTCGCATGCCGGCCAGCTGGCGGACCTGCTTGATGTTTCCTCGGGCACCCGAGTTGGCCATCATGAAGATCGGGTTGAACGGGTGGTTCTCCTCGAAGTTGGCGGCCATCGCACGGCCGACCTCATCGGTGACGCGGTCCCAGATCTGGATGATGCTCTGGTGGCGCTCGCCGGCCGACACGAAGCCCTGGTCGAACTTGCGATCGATGTCAGCGAGCTCCTCCTCGGCCCTCGCGATGATCGCCGGCTTCTCGGCCGGGACCTCCGCGTCCCATACCGACACGGTGACGCCGGCGCGCGTGGCGTAGTGGAAGCCGAGGCGCTTGACGTCGTCGAGGATGCGCGCGAGCTCGACCGTGCCGTACTTGGTCGAGCACTCCTCGACGACCGCCGCGATGCCCTTCTTGTCGATTTCGCGGTTCACGAACGCGTGGTCGGCCGGCAGCGCGCGGTTGAACGTGATGCGGCCGACGGTCGTCCTGATGCGCTCGCCCGCCTTGCGCTCGCGCGCCGCGGTCTTGTGCGTGACGACCCCGTCCGCGTCCTCGCCCACGTCGTACTGCTCGACGATGTCCTCGGCCAGGCGGACCTCGATCATCGCCTGCAGGTCGACGGTGCGGTTGTCGTACGCGCAGATGGCGTCGTCGAAGTCGACGTACGCACGGCCCTCACCGTTCAAACCGGCGCGCGCCGCCGTCAGGTAGTACAAGCCGATGACCATGTCCTGCGTCGGCGTGGTCAGCGGACGGCCATGCGCCGGTGACTTGATGTTGTTCGTCGACAGCATGAGGATGCGCGCCTCGGCCTGCGCCTCGGCGGACAGCGGCACGTGCACGGCCATCTGGTCACCATCGAAGTCCGCGTTGAACGCGGTGCAGACCAGCGGATGGATGCGGATGGCCTTGCCCTCCACGAGCACCGGCTCGAACGCCTGGATGCCGAGGCGGTGCAGGGTGGGAGCGCGGTTCAGCAGCACCGGGTGCTCGCGGATGACCTCTTCGAGCACGTCCCAGACCACGCCCTTCTGGCGGTCGACCATGCGCTTGGCGCTCTTGATGTTCTGCGCGTATTCGAGGTCCACGAGCCGCTTCATCACGAACGGCTTGAACAACTCGAGGGCCATGACCTTGGGCAGGCCGCACTGGTGCAGCTTCAGCTCCGGGCCGACGACGATGACCGAACGGCCCGAGTAGTCGACGCGCTTGCCGAGCAGGTTCTGGCGGAAGCGGCCCTGCTTGCCCTTGAGCATGTCGGAGATCGACTTCAGCGGGCGGTTGCCCGGGCCGGTGACGGGGCGTCCGCGGCGGCCGTTGTCGAACAGCGCGTCGACGGCCTCCTGGAGCATGCGCTTCTCGTTGTTGACGATGATCTCGGGCGCGCCGAGGTCGAGCAGCCTCTTCAGGCGGTTGTTGCGGTTGATGACACGGCGGTACAGGTCGTTCAGGTCGCTCGTCGCGAAGCGGCCGCCGTCGAGCTGGACCATCGGACGAAGGTCCGGCGGGATGACGGGGATCGCGTCGAGGATCATCCATTGGGGCTTGTTGCCCGAGGTGATGAACGAGGTCGCGACCTTGAGGCGCTTGGCCGCGCGCGCGCGCTTGGCGCCCTTCCCGTTGCGCACATCCTCGCGCAGTTCGGCGGAGAGCGCCTCGAGGTCGATCTGCTCGAGCAGGTCCTTGACCGCCTCGGCGCCCATGCCGCCGCGGAAGTAGTTGCCCCAGCGCAGCTTCATCTCGCGGTAGAGCTGCTCGTCGCCGACGAGGTACTTCGGCGTGATGCGGCAGAACTCGTCGAACGCCCGGCGCAGGAGTTCCTTGCGCTCGGTGTACTCGTCCTCGAGGTCGCGCACATCGCGCTTGGCCTCGGTCTCGATCTTCTTGACGCGGTCGGCGACCGGCGTCTCCTCGTCGACGATCTCGCCTTCCTCGGGCTCGATCTCGCCCTTGTTGACGGCGACGAGGCGCTCGGCCTCCTCCTCGACGGCGCGGACCTCCTCGGCCAGCTCCGCGTCGAGCGAGGCGTAGTCCGCCTCGAGCTCGTCACGCAGCTCCGCCAAGTCCGCCTCGCGGTCCTCCTCCTGGACGGAGGTGATGATGGACGACGCGAAGTACAGCACCTTCTCGAGGTCCTTCGGCGTGATGTCGAGCAGGTAGCCGAGGCGCGAGGGGACGCCCTTGAAGTACCAGATGTGGCTGACCGGCGCGGCGAGTTCGATGTGGCCCATGCGGTCGCGGCGCACCTTGGCGCGCGTGACCTCGACGCCGCAGCGCTCGCAGATGATGCCCTTGAACCGGACGCGCTTGTACTTGCCGCAGTAGCACTCCCAGTCCTTGGTCGGCCCGAAGATCTTCTCGCAGAACAGGCCGTCCTTCTCGGGCTTGAGCGTGCGGTAGTTGATGGTCTCGGGCTTCTTCACCTCGCCGCGCGACCACTGGCGGATCTGCTCGGAGGAAGCGAGCTGGATCCTGAACCTATCGAAGTTGTTCACATCGATCTCGGACAACTGCGGGTCCTTCCCTAACGGCACGCCCCGCGACCGGGGCGACCGGGTCCGTCCGTGGCTGGTGGCGCTACTCCTCGACCTGCAGCTCGTCGGCGTCCACGGGCTCGCCGTCGTCCGAGTCGCCCATGTCGTCCGCGCGCTCCTCGTCCTCGACGACGCCCTCGAGCGAGATGCCGAGGTCCTCCATGCCGCCC
>VAUM01000005.1 GCA_005774595.1 Actinomycetota bacterium | reverse complement strand
CGAGGCGGGCACGCAGAGGCTCCGCGACGTCGTCAACAAGAACGTCACCGAGGACGACCTGCTCGCCGCCGTGCGCGAGGCGTTCTCGTCGGGGTGGAGGCGGCTGAAGCTCTACTTCATGGTCGGTCTGCCGACCGAGACCGACGAGGACATCACCGCTATCGGCGAGCTCGTCGGGCGCGTCTTCGCGGCCGCCCGAGACGAGGTGCCTCCCGGTGACCGCGGCGCCATCCGCGTCGCCGTGTCGGTATCGACGTTCGTGCCCAAGGCGCACACCCCGTTCCAGTGGGAGGCGCAGCTGAGCCGCGAAGAGGTCGCGCGCCGCCAGGCGCTCCTGCGCGCCTCGGTCCCGCGCAAGGGCGTCGACCTGTCGTGGCACGACCCCGACGTCTCGTTCCTCGAGGGCGCGCTCGCGCGCGGCGGGCGCGAGCTCGCGGACGTGGTCGAGGCTGCATGGCGCTCCGGCGCGGTGTTCGACGCGTGGACCGACGAGTTCGAGTTCGGCCGGTGGCTGTCGGCGTTCGAGACGTGCGGGGTGGATCCGGCCGACATCGCGTGCCGTGAGCGGGACCGCGGCGAGTCGATGCCATGGGACCACGTGCGCACCGGCATCGACCCCGCGTACCTGTGGCGGGAGCGGGAGCGGGCCCTCAGGGGTGAGACGACCGGCGACTGCTCGTGCGGCCCGTGCACCGGCTGCGGCGTCTGTCCCGACCTCGGCGTCGAGGTGCGGACGGCGGGTGAGCGCCGTGGCTAGCTCCGGCTTCCGGTTGCGCGTCCGGTACGGCAAGACGGGCCGGCTGCGCTGGCTGTCGCACCTCGAACTCGGCCACGCGATCGAGCGCAGCGTGCGCCGTGCGCAGCTGCCGTTCGCCGTCACCCAGGGCTACGTGCCCAAGATGCGCGTGGCGTTCGGCCCGGCGCTGCCCGTCGGCACGGCCGGCGAGCGCGAGTGCTACGAGGTATGGCTGACGGCGTACGTTCCCGCCGCCGAGGCGCTCGAGGCGCTGGCGGCGGCGACGCCGGAGAAGATGCGGCCCGTGGAAGCGTGGTACGCTTCCGCTGACGAACCGTCCCTGTCGGCCGGGGTGATGCTGGCCGACTACGAGGCATGCGTGGAGGGGGTGAGCGCGCAGGACCTGGCCGAGGCGCTCGGCGCGGTGTGGCGCACCGGGGAGCTGGCGGTCGAGCACAAGGGCAGACACAAGGTTTTCGACCTGGCGGGCAGCCTCCCGAAGGAGCCGCTCACCGAGGTCGCCGAGGACGGTACGGCGCGGGTGCGCCTCGCCGTCCTGATCGGACCCGAAGGGTCCCTGCGCCCCGAATCGCTCATCGCCGAGTCCCTGTCGCGTGCAGGCCTTGCCGGCGCCGTCGTGATGACGACGCGCACGGACATCCGCAGACAGGACTGACAAGGGGAGCGTCCGCGCGCACCATCCCGCACGAGGGGGTGCGCCGCGAAGTGGCGAGTATCGTGAAGGAGATGCTGGTCTCGCACGATCCGAGCGAGACCAGGGTCGCCGTCCTCGAGGACGGCGAGCTGGTGGAACTGTACGTGGAGCGGCCCAAACGCAGCGTGGTCGGCAACGTCTACCTCGGCCGCGTGCGTGACGTGCTGCCCGGGATGCAGGCCGCGTTCGTCGACGTCGGCCTGGAGAAGAACGCCTTCCTCTACGTCGACGAGGTCGTCGCGCCCGAGGGCCTCGAGGACCTGCCGCGCCGTGACATCCAGTCGCTGCTCAAGCCCGGGCAGCAGGTCGTCGTCCAGGTCGTCAAGGACCCGATGGGTACGAAGGGCGCGCGGGTGACCACCGACGTGTCGCTCCCGGGCCGCTTCCTCGTGCTCATGCCGTTCTCGGACTTCGTGGGCGCGTCGCGCAAACTCGAGGACGCCGAGCGCGACCGCCTGAGCGCGGCACTCGAGGCCGTGCGCCCCGAGGGCGTCGGCGTCATCGCGCGCACCGCGGCGGCGGGCGCCTCCGACCGTGACATCGCGTCGGACCTCGAGTTCCTGATGCGGCTGTGGAAGCGCGTCCAGGCGCTGTCGCGGGAGGCGGTCGCGCCGGAGATGCTCTACACGGAGATGGACCTGCCGCTGCGGCTCGTGCGCGACGCCTTCGGCGAGGACTTCAGGCGCCTGCTCGTCGACCACAAGGAGACGCACGACAAGATCACGTCGTTCCTCAAGCGGACGAGCCCGCAGCTGGGCAGGCGCGTGCACCTGTACCGCGACAGCGTGCCGCTGTTCGACTCGTTCGCGCTGCAGGAGCGCCTCGACACGGCGATCAAACGCACGGTGCCGTTGCCGAGCGGCGGCCACATCACGATCGACAAGACCGAGGCGCTCACCGCCATCGACGTGAACACCGGCTCGTACACAGGCCGCAGCAATCTCGAGGACACCGCCCTGCGCACCGACCTCGAGGCCGCGGACGAGGCGGTCCGCCAGATCCGCCTGCGCGACATCGGCGGCATCATCGTGATCGACTTCATCGATCTGGAGCAGGCGCAGAACCGCGGCCTGGTGATGACCCGCCTCCAGCGCGCGCTCGATCGCGACCGCACGAAGAGCCGGATCTCGGAGATGTCGCGCCTCGGCATGGTCGAGATGACGCGCAAGAACGTCACCGACGGCCTGTACGGCGTGCTCACGGAGCCGTGCCCGACGTGCCACGGCGAGGGAAGGGTCGTCTCGGACGCCACCAAGCGGATCACGGTGGAGCGCCGCATGCGGGAGATCCTGGCCGCGGGGCGCTCGCCGGCGTACCTCTTCGGGCTGAGCCCCGACACCTACGAGCTGGTGATGAGCCCCGGGCGCAACGTGCTGGCGATGCTGCGCTCCGAGACGGGCAAGCAGGTCGCGATCGTGCCGGAGCGCGACTGCGACGCCACCGAGGTGCGCGTGCTCATGGAGGGCAAGGCCGGCGCGGTCGAGCGCGCGCTGGGATAGGGGGCGGCGCGCGCGGGGAGGCGTGGACACGCCCGGGGGCGTGTGAAGGGCCGCGCTCGTTTGACCCCCCGTACCATGCTTTGATAACCTGTCTCCTCGCGCATAAGCACCCACGGAAGGTTGTCTGCATGTACGCGATCGTTTCCACCGGCGGGAAGCAGCTCAAGGTCGAATCAGGCACGGTCATCGTCGTCGAGAAGCTCGACGCGGAGCCCGGCGCCGTGGTGGACCTCGACGTCGTCTTCCTCGCGGACGGCGACGAGATCGTCGTCGATCCCGCGAAGCTGGCCGCCGCGACCGTGAAGGCCGAGGTCATCGAGCACTTCAAGGCCGCGAAGGTCATCGTGTTCAAGTTCAAGAAGCGCAAGGGCTACAAGCGCACCAAGGGCCATCGGCAGCAGCAGACCCGCCTGAAGGTGACCGAGATCCTCGCCGTGGGCGGCGATGCGAAGAAGGCCGCCAAGGCCAAGCCCGCGAAGGCCGAGGCGCCCGCCGAGAAGCCGGCCGCCCCGAAGAAGCCGGCAGCGCCCAAGGCGCCTGCGAAGCCGAAGGCCCCCGCGAAGCCCAAGGCCGAGGCCGCCCCCGCGGCCGCCGAGGCGCCCGCCGCGCCGAAGAAGCCGGCCGCGCGCAGGGCCCCCGCGAAGCCCAAGGCCGAGGCCGCTCCGGCCGCGGCTGACACCGACGCTCCCGCCGAGGCCGAGAAGCCGAAGCGCGCTCCCCGCAAGAAGGCCGAGCCGGCCGAGTAGGGCTCGGCGGCTCACCGACAGACCAAGGCAGGCGATAGTCAGATGGCACACAAGAAAGGCATGGGGTCGACCCGCAACGGTCGCGACTCCCAGTCCAAGCGCCTCGGCGTGAAGCGTTTCGCCGGGCAGGCCGTCACCGGAGGCACCATCCTGGTGCGCCAGCGCGGCACGCGCATCCATCCCGGCGACAACGTCGGCCGCGGCGGCGACGACACGCTGTTCGCGATGACCGCGGGCACCGTCGAGTTCACCCACGGAGCCAAGCGCAAGGTCCACATCCGGCCGGTGCAGGGCTAGACGGAGAGCCGTCTCACCCGGCCGGACCGAGCCGATACGAGAGAAGCCTCCGGCCGCGCGCGGTACGGGGGCTTCTTCGTTCGGAGGACGACTGAGGACGCAGGTGACCCGCAGGTGTTCGTAGACGAAGCGCGAATAACCGTGCAGGCGGGCTCCGGCGGGGCCGGCTGCACCGCGTTCCGCCGCGAGTCGCACGTCCCCAAGGGCGGGCCGGACGGCGGCGACGGCGGGCCCGGCGGTGACGTGGTCGTGCAGGCCGACGCGGGCCTGTCCACGTTGCTCGACTTCCACTACAAGCGGCACTTCAAGGCGGGCCGCGGCACGCACGGCAAGGGCTCGGCGCGCGACGGCGCCCGCGGTGAGGACGTCGTGCTGCGCGTGCCCGCGGGCACGGTGGTGCGCGAGGCCGAGTCCGGCGAGACGATCGCGGACCTGGTGCGCGCGGGTGACAGCGTGGTGGTGGCGCGCGGCGGCCGAGGAGGCCGCGGCAACCGGCACTTCGTCACGCCCACGCGGCGAGCGCCGGCGTTCTCGGAGCTCGGCGAGCCGACCGAGCCGCTCGTCATCGACCTCGAGCTCAAGCTGCTTGCCGACGCGGCGCTCGTCGGCATGCCGAGTGTGGGCAAGAGCTCGCTGATCGCCCGCATGTCGGCCGCCCGGCCCAAGATCGCCGACTACCCGTTCACGACGCTCGTGCCCAACCTCGGCGTTGTGAAGGCGGGCGCCCGCAGCTTCGTCGTCGCCGATGTCCCGGGCCTGATCGAGGGCGCGTCGGAAGGCGCCGGGCTCGGACACGCGTTCCTGCGCCACATCGAGCGCACCGCGCTCATCCTGCACGTCGTCGACCTGTCGGGCGGCTACGAACAGCGCGACGCGCTCGCGGACGTCGCGGTGATCGATCGCGAGCTCGCCTCGCACGCCGACGAGCTCGCCGAGCGTCCGCGCATCCTCGTCGGCAACAAGTGCGACGTGGAGGGCGCGGCCGAGCGCTCGGCGGCGCTGCGCGCCTACGCCGACGAGCACGGCCTCACGTACTTCGAGGTCTCCGCGGTCACCGGCGAGGGACTCGACGCGCTCACGCTCGCCGTGGGCGAGCTCGTCCACGAGCTGCGCGAGGCGGCCGTCGAGCCGGAACCCGTCCATGAGCGCGTGTACGCTCCGCGTGTCCGGGAGGAGTCGCGCTTCTCGGTGCGCAGGTTCGGTGACGGGTGGGTCGTCGAGGGCGATACCGTCGAGCGCTGGGTGATAATGACCGAGAACGACAACGTCGAGGCCCTCGCGTACCTCCAGCGGCGCCTCGCGCGGGCGGGCGTCGAGCGCGCGCTCGAAGACGCGGGCGCGGGAGACGGCGATCCGGTGACCATCGCAGGCCGCACGTTCGAGTTCTGTGCGGGGATAGTGCCCGAGGACGGCGAGGAGTACTGATGGCGCGCATCGTGGTGAAGGTGGGAAGCTCGCTGCTCACGCGTGAGGGCGGCGGGCTCGACCGCGACTTCGTCGGCGCGCTGTCGGCCCAGACTGCGGCGCTGCGTGAGAGCGGCGACCAAGTCGTCATCGTCACGAGCGGCGCCATCGCGGCCGGCATCGAGGCGCTCGGCCTTTCCGGGCGCCCCGAGGAGATCCCCGCGCTCCAGGCCACGGCGGCCGTGGGTCAGGCGCGGCTTATCGCTGCGTACGCGGACGCGCTCGCCTCGCACGGGCTCGTCGCAGGACAGGTGCTCGTCACGCGGCAGGACACGCACCACCGCACGCAGTACCTCCACGCCTGCGACACGTTCGCGCGGCTGCTCGAGATGGGCGCGGTGCCGGTCGTCAACGAGAACGACACCACCGCCGTCGAGGAGATCCGCTTCGGCGACAACGACACGCTCGCCGCGGTGGTCGCCACGATGGTGCACGCCGACCTCGTCGTGATGCTCACGGACACCGAGGGGCTCTACACCGCCGACCCGCGCACCAACCGCGACGCGGACCTGCTCGCGCACGTCGACGAGCTCACCGAGGAGATGGTCGCGGCGGCCGGCGGCGCGGGCAGCACGGTGGGCACGGGCGGCATGATCACGAAGATCGAGGCGGCGCGCGTGCTCATGAAAGCCGGCATCGACCTCGTGCTGTGCGACGGGCGCCGCGAGGGCGCCGTGGTCGCAGCTGCGCGGGGCGAGGAGATCGGCACGCGCTTCTCGGGTGCGGAAGGCCAGCTCAAGAGCCGCAAACTGTGGATCGCGGCGGGGGCCCACGCGGTCGGCACGGTGCGCGTGGACGAGGGCGCGGTCGTCGCGCTCACCCAGCGCGGCAGGAGCCTGCTGCCCGCGGGGGTCACGCACGTGGACGGCGAGTTCGCGCCCGGCGACACCGTCACGCTGGAGGGCCCGTCAGGCGAGGTCATCGCACGCGGTATCGTCTCGATGTCCTCGGCGGACCTGCGGCTGGTCCTCGGGATGCGCACGGCCGACATCCCCGCGGTGCTGCCCGGTTACGCGGGCGAGGAGGTCGTCCACCGGGACGGCTTGGTGGTACTTTGATTCTTCGAACGGGCACGCTACGGACCGGAGGTACGACGGATGTCTGAGGTCACCAACCTCGCGAAGGCCGCCCAGGTCGCTTCCCGCGGACTCGCGCTCACCTCGACGGGCCAGCGCAACCGCGCACTGCTCGCGATGGCCGCCGCACTCATGTCCGACCAGGACGCGATCCTCGCAGCGAACGCCGAGGACATGGAGGCCGCGAAGGCCAAGAACACCGCCGCGTCGCTGCTCGACCGGCTCGAGCTGAACCCCGCGCGCCTGAAGTCGATGTCGGAGGCCCTGAAGGCGCTCTCGCTGCTGCCGGACCCGGTCGGCGAGGTCGTCGGCGGCTCGAAGATGCACAACGGCATCCGGCTCGAGCAGATCCGCGTGCCGCTCGGTGTGGTCGCGATCATCTACGAGGCGCGTCCGAACGTGACCGCCGACGCCGCCGGCCTGTGCATCAAGACCGGGAACGCGGTCATCCTGCGCGGCGGCTCCATGGCGATCAAGAGCTGCTTGGCGCTCACGAAGACGCTGGCCAAGGCCGCCGTGGGCACCGGCCTGCCGGACGACTGCATCCAGTCGATCGAGAGCACGGAGCACGAGGCCGCCGAGGAGCTCATGGGCCTGCACGGGCTGGTCGACGTGCTCATCCCGCGCGGCGGCGCCGGTCTCATCCGCAGCTGCGTCGAGAACTCGAAGGTGCCGGTCATCGAGACGGGCGTCGGCAACTGCCACATCTACGTACACGAGACCGCCGACCCGAAGATGGCGGAACGTATCGTCGTGAACGCGAAGTGCCAGCGCCCGGGCGTGTGCAACGCCGCCGAGACGCTGCTTGTCGACGACGAGCACTACGAGAAGGTCCTGCCGCCGATCCTCAAGGCGCTCGAGGAGCAGGGCGTGACCATCTACGGTTGCGACAAGACCCGGGGCCTCGGGGCGATCACGCGCATCAACGCGGCCACCGATGAGGACTGGTACGCCGAGTACCTCGACCTGAAGATGGCCGTGAAGGTCGTCAAGAACATCGACGAGGCCATCCGCCACATCACGACCTACGGCAGCAAGCACTCCGAGGCCATCATCACCACGGACTACGAGGCCGCCCGGCAGTTCGTCGAGGCGGTGGACGCCGCGGCGGTGTACGTGAACGCGTCGACGCGTTTCACCGACGGCGGCGAGTTCGGCCTCGGCGCCGAGATCGGCATCTCGACCCAGAAGCTGCACGCGCGCGGGCCGATGGGGCTCGCAGCGCTCACCTCGACCAAGTGGGTCGGCTACGGAAGCGGTCAGATACGCGAGTGAGGAAGAAGTCGCGTCTCGGGATCATGGGTGGGACGTTCGATCCCATCCACTTCGGCCACCTGGTGACCGCCGAGGAGGCGCTCGTCCAGTTCAACCTCGACTCGGTGGTCTTCATGCCGACGGGCACGCCCGTGCGCAAGACGCACGTGCGCGTGTCTGACGCCGAGGACCGCTACCTGATGGCGGTGCTGGCCACGGCGAGCAACCCGGACTTCACGGTCTCGCGCATGGAGATCGAGCGGCCGGGCCCGACCTACACGGTGGACACGCTCGAGGCGCTGCGCGAGCAGTACGGCCACACCGCCGACCTGTTCTTCATCACCGGCGCCGACGCCGTGTGGGAGATGCTGAGTTGGAAGGACGCGGGCCGCTACGCGGACCTGGCGGTCTTCATCGCCGCCACCCGGCCGGGCTACGACCTGGCCGCGGCGCGTCAGGCGCACGCCGACGCGGCGAGCGGAGTGCGGATCGAGTTCATGGAGGTCCCGTCGCTGGCGATCTCGTCGACCGACATCCGCCGGCGCGTGGCCGAGCGCAGGCCCGTGCGCTACCTGCTGCCGGAGTCGGTGGCCGGCTACATCGCCAAGATGAGCCTGTACCGGGAGCCCGAGTGAACGCGCCGCTGCCGACCACGACCGACGTGCGCGCGTCGCTGGCATCACGCCTGAGCGAGCGGTCGCTCGGGCACTGCGAGCGCGTGGCCGCCGCCGCCGCTTCGCTCGCGTCGGAGTACGGGCTGAACCCGAAGGCCGCCGAGCTCGCGGGCCTGCTGCACGACTGGCACCGCGATGCCGGCGACGACGACCTGCTCGCCAGCGCCGAGGAGCTCGGTCTGGACGTCGATGAGGTCGAGCGCGCGCGGCCGTACCTGCTGCACGCGCGCACGGCGGCGGCCGAGGTGCGCCGCGAGTTCCCGGGCATCGGCGAGGACGTCGTACACGCGGTCGAGGCGCACACGCTCGGATCGGTCGGCATGAGCGACCTGGCCAAGGCGGTCTACGTCGCCGACATGATCGAGCCCGCGCGCAGCTGGGAGGGCGTCGACGAACTGCGGGCCTCGGTCGGTGAGGTCGGCCTCGACGAGCTGTTCTTCCGCGCGTATCAGCGCACGCTGTGCCACCTCGTCGCCAAGCGCAAGCGCATCCATCCGCGCGCGCATGCGGTCTGGGAGTCACTCGTCGAGGAGGTGCGGCCGTGACGGACGAGGACGCGCGGGCTCCGCTGTCCGAGGACGTGCCCGCCGACGAGGGCGCGCCGATCGAAGGGACGCCGGCCGAGGCGGCCGCCGACGAGGAGCAGATCGCGGGGCTGCTCGACGACGAGCGCCCGCGCCGCAGCAAGCTCCGCCGCGCGCCGGAGGCGCCGTCGGGCTGGCGCGGGACGCGGCGGCGGTCGAAGAGCCGCAAGGTCGCCAAGCGCGCGCAGGCCGAGTACGAGGTCAAAGAGAAGGTGACCGACGCGGTCGACACCGCCGGCCGGGTCGCGTGGCTGACGTGGCGCATGGTGTGGACCGTGGTCGGCGTGACCGTGGCGGTGAGCCTCGGGCTGTACCTGGCCGCCACCGGCGTCAACGGGCTCGCGCGCTGGATGGCGAAGCGGGCTGCCGAGCGCGCGCAGAGCGCCGAGGGCCAGTCCGAGGCCGCGCGCGACAACCTGCTGGTCATCGCGAAGGACGGCGGGGTCGCCTACGGGTTCCTCGCGCTGCGCGTCGAGCCCGAGGAGCAGCAGGTCTGGGGTCTCGCCATCCCGGCCGCGGTCTTCGTGGAGGTCCCAGGCCAGGGGCTCGAGAAGGTGGGCGAGAGCCTCATCGGCGGCCCGGACGTCGCGATGGCGGCCGTGTCGAACTTCCTCGGCGTGCGGTTCGACCAGTACGTGGTGGTCGACAAGGCGATCTACCAGTCGGCGCTCGAGAAGCAGTCCGTCGCCGGCATGATCGCAGGCCAGCAGGACACCAACCTCACCGCGGAGGCGAAGACGCGGTTCGCCTCGGTCATGGACGTGGCGGCGGGCAGCAGAATCGGGCTGGCGCCGCTGCCGGTCAAGCCGCTGTCGCTCGGCGATGAGGAGTACCTCGAGCCGCAGACCGAGGCGGTGGCGGACCTGCTCGCGAAGTGGTGGGACGTCACGCCCGAGTCGGCGGCGGAGCGCGTCCGCATCATCGTCTACAACGGCGCCGGCGTGCCGGGGATCGGCGGGGTCGCCGCCAAGCAGCTCATCAAGGCGGGGTTCCGCGTGGTGAGCACCGGCAACGCCGACAACTTCAACTACCGCGAGACGATCATCACGGTCGAGACGGCCGACGCCAAGCCCGGCGAGGACGTGCGCCGCGCGCTCGGCGGCGTGGGCAAGGTCTCGCAGCGCGAGTCCACCCAGGGCGTCGCCGACGTGATCGTCATCATCGGCAAGGACTACAAGCCGCCCGCGGGCGAATGAACGCGAGGGGAGCGAGGGCGCTGGACGCCAGGGAGCACGCGCTGTTGGCGGCGGAGGCCGCATCCGACAAGAAGGCCGTCGACCTGATCGCCATGAACGTGGCGGACCAGCTCGTCGTCACCGACTACTTCGTGATCGCCACCGGCACGAGCGACCGGCACGTCGCGACGATCGCCGAGGCGGTCGAGCGGCGCATGCGCGACGCCGGCGTCCACTGTATCGGCCGCGAGGGCGAGCGCGAGGCGCGATGGATCCTGCTCGACTTCGGGGACGTCGTCATGCACGTGTTCCAGCCGGCAGAGCGCGAGTTCTACCGGCTCGACAAGCTGTGGAACGACGCCGAGCGGCTCGCGTTGCCCGAAGAGATCGCGTCCCCTGAGACGGCCGGCGCGGGCGCGGGCGCTCCGGACGGCGAGTGAGCGCGGGGCGCTTCAGCAGGCTGGCGGTCTCGCTCGCCCTCGTCGCGGTCGCGATGGTGTGGGGCGGCACCTTCGTCATGGTCAAGGCCGCCGTGGCCGCCTACCCGCTCTACGCCTTCCTCGGCTGGCGCTTCACGGTCGCGAGCGTGGCGTTCGTCGTCCTGTTCCCGGGCGTGTTCAAGCGGTTCGGCCCGGGTACGCTGCGCGTCGGACTGCTGGCGGGCGTCCTTCTGACGGCGGGCTACGTGTTCCAGACGTGGGGCCTGCAGGGCACCTCGGCGTCGAAGGCCGCGTTCATCACCGGGATGTTCGTGGTGATCACGCCGGTCCTGCAGGCAGTCGTGCTGCGGCGCGTGCCGCACGCGTACGCGCTCGCGGGCGTCGGGCTCGCCGTGGTCGGGATGTGGCTGCTCACCGGGGGTGTGGACGGCTGGAACTCGGGCGACACGCGGGTGCTCCTGTGCGCGGTCGCATACTCGGCGCACATGATCGTGCTCGGCGGGCTCGGGCGGCGGCACGATGCGGTGGCGCTCACGCTGGTCCAGCTCGCGACCGCTGCGGTGTTCTGCGGCGCGGTCGCGGCGGTGGTCGAGCGGCCGCCGCTGCCGACCGGCGGGCAGCTGTGGCTCGCGCTCGCGGTCACCGGCGTGCTCGCCTCGGCGGTGGCGTTCGCGGTGCAGACCCACGCCCAGCGGCTGCTCTCGCCGACGAGCACCGCGCTCATCCTCGTGTGCGAGCCGGCGTTCGGCGGCCTGTTCGGGTGGTGGCTCGGCGGCGACGTCTTCGGCGCGCCGCAGCTGGCCGGAGCTGCGCTGATCCTCGGCGGCATGGTGTCGGCCGAGGCGCTCGCGATGCTGCGGCCGCGCGGGGCGAGCGATGCGAGGCTCGAGCCGGCCGTCGAGGGCCCGCCCGTCGCCGAGCTGGGCGAGACGGGCGGGTAGCTACCGCTCCCAGGAGTGCTTCTGCGAGCGGATCCACTCCGCAATCTTGGCGTCCTCGTGCCGCACGTGGTCCTCGAGCCACGTGAAGATGTGCACCGACAGCGTGATCGGCAGGACGTACGTGCCCGCGAGGAACGCCTCCGAGAGTTCGAGCGTCTCCGCAGCGAAGTCCGCGTGCTGTTCGCGCTGCTCCTCGTAGCCCGGGTAGCCGACGCGCTGCATGAGGGCCTCCTCGTCGGCGAAGTGGACTCCGATGTACTCGTTGAGTTCCTCGATGGTACGTGCGACGAGTTCGTCACCGACACCGTCGAGGATGGCGTCGTGCAGCCGGTTGATGATGCCGAAGAGGTAGCGGTGCTGGGCGTCGACGTCCTCGTCGCCCGTCGCGAGCTTCTCGTCCCAGTCGTACCGGCTCATGTGTGTCCCCCTGCGGGCCGCTCGTGCACGTCGTGACGAGCGTAGCACGCCGCACCAGCTCGCGTTGACCCTCGGCGAGCCGCTGATATACTGTCGCTTGCCCTTCGGGGCTCTTGAAGCATGTGGGGCCTTAGCTCAGCTGGGAGAGCGTCTGGCTGGCAGCCAGAAGGTCAGGGGTTCGAGCCCCCTAGGCTCCACCAAGGCAACGACGGTGAGGCCCCTCGGAAACGAGGGGCCTCACCTGCGCTGGTGGGTCGTTATGGGCTTGAGGGCGACGGGCGCCGAGCCGCTGGGGGCTGCCCAAGTCTGCCGAAAGTCTGCCGAATGGGAAGTCAGAGGGCCGCAAGCGCTCTTTCGATAGCCTCGCCGACGAGTGCGGCGGCGTCTCGCTGCTGCCCCGGAAGCACATGGGCGTAGACCCTCAGAGTCAGTGCAGGGTCGGCGTGTCCGAGCCGGGCTGAGACGACGTGAACGGGGACGCCGGCGCGCAGCATGATCGTCGCGTGAGCGTGTCGCAAGTCGTGGAACCGTACCGAGTGTTGCCCTGCTGGATATCAAGAAGCTCGGCCACATCGGCGAAGGCGGTGGAAAACGATTCGGGGGCAACAGGAGCCCACGAGGACTGGGCTGGGACGCCGTGCACGTGGCGATCGACGACCACTCGCGTCTGGCCTTCGCGGAGATCCTCCCTGACGAAACCGCGGCGAGCGTCACGGCCTTCACAGAGCACGCCTTGGAGTTCTTCGCTGCCGCCGGCATCGAGGTGCGTCGGGTCCTGACGGACAACGGTTCAGGCTACTGCTCGTACGCGTTTCGCAGCCTGCTCAGCGATCGCAGCATCGCAGTCAAGAAGACTCGTCCGTACCGACCTCAGACCAACGGCAAGGCTGAGGCGTCCGTCAGAATCATCACGAACGAGTGGGCATACGTCAGACCGTACGCGAACAGCGAGGAACGGGCCGAGCGACTCGACCCGTTCCTGAGTACTACAATCTCCATCGACCGCATGGAGGAATCGGCGGCAAGCAACCAATCACGCGGGTCCAGCCGTAAACAACGTGCGTGGACCGTTCACCTAGTGACCTATCAGGACCGGCCGGCCACTCACTCGCATCACGGACAGCGACACGGAGCCGAGCAACAGCTCGCCCTGAATCGTCCGCCCGCGCGAGCCCATCGCGAAGCTCGTGGTGCCGTGCTCTTTAGAGAGCCGCAGTATCTCGTCGACGACGTTGCCCACTGCCAGCTCCGTGTCGGCCTCGATCCCCGACTCGGCGAGTTCGCGCTGGATCCCGGCGAGGATGCGTCGTGCCGAGCGTTCGTGAGGGCCGCTCTCGTCCTGCTTGGCCGGGTCGATGATCGAGCTCACCAGCACACGGCCAACGCCACCGCCTGCCAGCGACTTGATGAAGTCGAGCATGCGCTCGGCGGGGTCGGAGAAGTCGGTGGGGTGCTGGATGTAGCTGAACGCCTCAGCGCCCATCGCGCGTATGTCATCCGCCGAGGACTCGGAGAGCACCTTGAACGGCACCAGCATCACGGGCAGCGTGGAGGTGCGAGCGAGCTCCTCGGAGACACTGCCGAGCGTGATCTCGTTGAGCACCGTCTTGGCGCGCGTCCCGAGCACGATGGCGTCTGCCGAGTGTTCCGCCGCCGTCTGGACTATCGCCGCCGCCGGTGCACCGCCGGCCAGAACGCATTCGAAGTCGATATCGGAGCCTTCCAGCCCGGCGCAGATCGAGTCGAGCGTGCGTGACAGCTCGGACTCCTTCTGCAGTGCGACCGAGCGCTCCATGCCGGTCAGCTGTGCGACGTGGATCGCGACCACGCGCCGCACCCCCCACCGGGACATCCCCGCGACAAACTGGAGCACCCGCTGGTCGTGGTCGGACAGTTCCACGGGAACGGCGACGGTCTTCAGCATGGCGCACCCCCTGCGCGAGACTGCTCCCCCGGAGCGATGCGGCCATGGTAGCCGTCGGCGCGCGAGCGGACAATCGATGCGGCCGCCTGGCTGGGGCATCGCGCCCGGAAGCGGGTGCGACGATGGCGCTTGCGGGTGCGGGGGGCGCACCGACGGGAGGAGCAGCCGTGACCGAGGTCCAGACACCCGACGGACGCGAGTTCTCGGTCGCGGCGCGACTCTACGTATGCTCGGGCCGCGTGCTCCCGCGGGGCGGCGGCCTGTTCTTCTGGACCTCGCCCACCGGGGAGACGGTGAGCTCCAAGACGCTGGCCGAGGCGCTGGTCATCACCACCATCGACTGGCTCAACGAGAACGGGTGGGTCCAGATCTGGACCGCCGAGGTCAAGCAACTGTTCGTCAAGGTCCCGGTGCTCTGCGTCCGGGCACTGCACTCCGGCGCGCCCGGGTTCGCCGGCAGACTCCTCGAGAGCACGGGCTGACAGGACTCGGACGTCATGCAGATGACCGCCGCGCTGATAGGAGGCGTTTCCGCCGACCCCAAGATGGAGATCCTGGGAGAGGCGGAGCGCGAGTTCAGCGATGCTGGCGTGTGCCTGGCCGGCGTCTGGAACGCCGAGTGGCTCGGCTACCTCTCGGCCGCGTGGCTCCCCGAGGCCGCGCAGTGGTACGCCCACGCGATGGCGCAGCCGTGGGCCGAGACGGCCCGGCGCAACACCGTCGCCGGCATCGGAGCGAAGCTCGCGGCGAGGCGTGACGACGACTGACACTGGAGGTCACCGATGAGCGGAACCAGGAAGTTCACGATCCTGCACAGCAACGACATGCACGGGGACTTCCTAGCGGAACAGGCGCTTCACACCACGCGCGCGAACCACGGAATCCCGAACACGCCCAGCAGGAGCGTAGCCGCCAGCACCAGCGTCAGTGCCACCGCGAGCATTCCGCGAGGCCTTGGCATCCTCGCCTCCGGACTCGTCGGGGGAAGCGCATACATCCGCTGCGTGATGCGCAGGTAGTAGCCCACCGCCACGACCGTGTTGATCAGACCGGCCGCCGCCAGGTAGGCGAGACCGCCGTCCACGGCACTCTTGAACAACACGAACTTGCCGAAGAAGCCGGCCAGGGGCGGCGTGCCGCCCAAAGAGAACAGGAAGATGGCCATCGACGCCGCCAGCAGCGGCGAGCGTTTCGCCAGGCCGTTGAACTCGTCCATGAGCGTCGACTCCTGCCCTGAGACGCCGAGGATGACGAAGAAGGCGCCGAGGTTGGCGAACGTGTACACGGTCAGGAAGAACAGTAGCGCGCCGAACGCCGCCTCACCTCCCGCCACAAGGCCGACCAGGGCGTAGCCGGTGTTCGAGATGCCCGAGTACGCGAGCATGCGCCTGACGTCGCTCTGCTGCAGCGCTACCAGGTTGCCGAACGTCATCGACAGCAACGCGAGAAGACCGATGTACAGCCTGATCGTGGGATAGCCCGCCGCGTACGTCGGACCGAGGATGCGGAAGATGGCGAGCACTATGGCGACCTTCGGGACCGTGGCGATGTAGGCCACCACGGGAGTGGAGCCGCCCGCGTACACATCCGGGCTCCAGAAGTGGAACGGGAAAGCGACGATCTTGAAACCCAGACCCATGAAGAGCAGGAAGAACGCGAACAGCACCACGTCGGCTCGGCCAGGCATCTGCGTCCCACCGCTGAACAGCGGCCGCGCGTAGCTGATCGTCCCGAACGACCCGTACAGCAACGACATGCCGTACAGCATCACGATGGACGCGAGCATCCCCAGCATGAAGTACTTGAGCCCGGCCTCGACCGCGGCCTGCTGGCGCCGGATGATCGCGGTCAGCGCGTAAGTCGGCAGCGCGAGCAACTCGATCCCGATGAACAGCATGAGCATCGTCTGCCCGCCGACGACGATGACCTCACCCAGCAGCGACATCACGAACAGAGTGAAGTACTCCAGCCTGGACTCGTCCTCGTAGAACTCCCAGGAAGCCATGACCACCAGCGCCCCGGCGGTGCAGAACAGCACTCGGCCGAAGGACGTCATGTCGTCGAAACGCAGCGTCCCACCGAAGTAGGTCCCGTAGAACGCCGCACGGTTGGCCGCCAGATAGACGGCGGCGGCCACCGCCGCCAGCAGCCCGCCCACCGCGAACGTCCGGATGCGCCTGCGCACGGCGCCGCCGACCACGTCCGCGCTCGCCAGACCCAGCGCGGTCAGGATCAGTAGGACCTCGGGCAGCCAGGCTATCAGCGAGCGGGTCAAGTCAGCCCCCGAGTACCTTGGCCAACGCCACACCCACCGCGTCGGACATCTTCAGGAACGGGTGCGGGTAGACGCCGAGCGCCAACGCGAACGCCATCAGGGGCAGCACGGCCGCCAGCTCGAACGGCCGCGCGTCCTCCGTCGGCCCGTGGTGGGCCACCTCGGGCGGCGCGAACACCGCCTTCTGCAGCATTCGCAGGAAGTACGCGGCCGTCAGCACCACGCCGATCACCGCGAACGCCGTCACCCACGGATAGGCGGCGAACCCGGCCAGCAGCGAGAGGAACTCGCCCACGAAGCCGGCCAGTCCCGGCAGGCCGAGCGAGGCGAACGACGCGAACACGAGCGCGATCGAGATCCTCGGGATCTCCTTGATCAGCCCGCCGAGCTTGGCGATCTCCTTGGTGTGGTAGCGCTCGTAGATCATGCCGACCAGGAAGAACAGCAGCCCGGTGATGATCCCGTGGTTGAACATCTGGAGGACCGCGCCGTCGACCCCGGACGCCGTACCGGACGCGATCCCGAGCACCACGAACCCCATGTGGCTGATCGACGAGTAGGCGACCATCTTCTTCAGGTCCTTCTGCGTCAGCGCCAGGGCCGCGCCGTACACGATGTTGATCACGCCGAGGACGCCCATCCACACGCCCAGCTTCTCGAAGGCGCCGGGCAGAGTGGGCAGCGACATCCGCAGGAACCCATAGCCCCCCATCTTCAGCAGGATGCCGGCGAGCAGCACGCTGCCTACCGTCGGCGCCTCCACGTGCGCGTCAGGAAGCCAGGTGTGGAACGGGAATATCGGCACCTTGACCGCGAAGCCGAGGAACAGCGCAGCGAAGATGACGTATTGGGTGTTCAGCGCATACTTGCCGGCCTGTCCCCATGCGGCGATCTGGAGCACGTCGAACGTCCTCGGCCCGTAGAAGTACAACAGCAGCACGCCGAGCAGCATGACCACGCTGCCCATCAGCGTATAGATGAAGAACTTGACGCTGGCGTACTGCCGCCTCTCCCCTCCCCAGATGTTGATGAAGAAGAACATCGGGAGCAGCACGAGCTCCCAGAACACGTAGAAGAGCACATAGTCCAGCGCCATGAACACGCCGATCATGCCGACCTCGAGCAGCGCGAGAAGAAAGAAGAACGTCTTGACCTGCTCGGTGACGCGCGCCGCGTACAGCGCGCACAGGAACGTGAGCAGCGCGGCCAGGAACACGAGGGGCATCGACAGCCCGTCGACGCCGAGGTAGTACGTCATGCCGATCGACGGCACCCAAGGATAGCGCTCGACGAACTGCATGCCCGGCGCGCCACGCTGGAACGCGAGCAGGATCGTGGTCGCCCAGACCAGTATCGCGCCGGTCCCGACTATCGAGACGAGCCGGATGGCCCGCTCGGCGCGCATCGGGATGAGCACCGTCACGAGCGCTAGGCCCAGAGGCATGAACAGCAGCACGGAGAGCGCCGGCAGGCCGCCGAGTGTCTGTGTCATGGAGACAACCACCTCGCAACGTAGAAGACCGCGATACCGATGAGCAGCATGAACAGCGCGTAGTTCGACAGGGCCCCCGTCTGCAGCCGCCGCGCCCGGCGGCCCAGACCCATCGTGGCGTTGCTGATGGACTGCGAGATCGCATCGACTCGCGACGCGTCGAAGCGCGTGACCGCCTGCGCCACCCGCGATCCTGCCGCGCCGACGACGTCGTTCGTGCGGTCGATGACGCGCGCGTCGAGGGCGCGCATCCACGCGGACACGGCCGATGTGAGCCTCACGAACAGAACCTCGTAGAAGACGTCCACTTCGACGTAGCGCTGCAGCGCGCCGCCGAGCGCTATCGCTGACCGCGACACGAAGTACACGATCCACGAATCCACGTCCAGGCGCCTGAGCGAGCGGGAAACACTGTACGCCGGGCGCACGAAGAGCTGGCCGGACATGCGCTGCACTATCGACTCGACATCGCGCAGCAACCTGCTCAGTCGCATCGCCGGCCGCACGAGGAACTCGCCTGAAGCCCGCTGCACCCGCTGTCCGGGGCTTGGCCGCTGATGTGGCAGCTCGCAGGTGGCGGTCCGGCAGTGCACCCACGCCATCTGGATGCCAGCGGCCACCGCCGCCACGCTCAGCAGCATCAGACCGATGATGGGCGCTTCGTGTTCATGCGGCGCGATGAGACCTCCCAGGAACGCCTTGCCGAACGGGAAGTTCACGGCACCCGCGGCCACGACCGCCGCGGCGAGCACCATCATCGGCACCGTCATCACACGGGGCGACTCGTGCGCCCCCCCGTGCGTGCTCTCGTCGACGTGCCCGTGCGAGTGCGCTCCGGCGGTCGCGGGGGCACGCGAGGTGCCCGAGAAGACCGTGAAGTACAGCCGGAACGTGTAGAACGCTGTCAGGATCGCGGTGGCGAGCGCGAGCAGGAAGACCACCTTGCCCAGCACCGGGCCCAACGCCTCCCATCGCCACAGCGTGGTCAGGATCTCGTCCTTCGAGAAGAAGCCGGCCAGCGGCGGCACGCCCGCCAACCCGAAAGCACCGATCAGCATCGCGGTCGCCGTGACCGGCATGGCGCTGCGGAGGCCGCCCATCTCCCGGATGTCCTGCGTCCCGGTGCCGTGGATGACCGAGCCGGCCGACAGGAACAGCAGGCTCTTGAAGAAGCCGTGAGTGATGAGGTGGAACACGGCGGCAACGTACCCGCCGGCGCCGAGCGCCGCCATCATGTAGCCGAGTTGGCTCATCGTGGAGTACGCCAGCGTGCGTTTGATGTCGTTCTCGGAGAGCGCCAGAACCGCCGCGAACATCGCCTAGACCACCCCCACGCCAGTGATGAACGGCAGCGCGAAGTGCGACGCCTCGAAGACGGGGTACGTCCGGGCCACCAGGAACACGCCGGCCGCGACCATCGTGGCCGAGTGCAGCAGGCCGGAGACCGGGGTCGGCCCGGCCATCGCGTCGGGCAGCCACACATGCAACGGGAACTGCGCGCTCTTGCCGACGGCCCCCATCAGCAACAGTAGCGCTGCCAGCGCCAGGAATCGAGGATCGGCCTCCTCAACGAGGCGCGGAAGCTCCCGCAGGTCCAGCGACCCGAGGCGGATCCACAAGAGCGCCGTGCCGGCGAGGAACCCCATGTCCCCGATACGGGTCGTGATGAACGCCTTGATGCAGGCGCGCCTAGACTCCTCACGCTCGTACCAGAACCCGATCAGCAGGTAGCTGCACAGGCCCATGACCTCCCAGAACACCATCACCTGCAGCAGGTTCGAACTGATGACGAGCGCGAACATCGAGGTCAGGAACAGCGAGAACGCCGAGAAGAACCACCCGTAGCGCTCGTCCCCGCACATGTAGCCGGCCGCGTACGTGAACACCATCGCGGCAACGACGGCCACCATCACGAGGACCGAGGCCGACAGCCCGTCGACGAACACGCCGAACTCGACAGGGCGCCCCCCGACGATCGCCCACGGGAACGTCGCGTGGATCACCGCCCCCTCGCCGCCGGCGGCGATGTGCAGCAGCAGCGCCACGGAGCAAGCCAGCGAGCCGAACACCGCGGCCAGCGCCACCCAGTGCGCCCGCCCGCCGAGCCTGCGCCCGAACGCGGCGAGCAGGACGAAGGATGCCGCGGGCAGAGCGGGGACGGCGATCGCCAGTATCTCGGGGCGCACGTTCACCCCTCGAGCATCCTCAATCCCTCGACGTCCACGTCCCCGCGGCGCCGGAAGTACAGCAGGACGAGTGCCAGACCGACGCCGATCTCGGCGGCGGCGATCACCATGGAGAACAGTGCGAACGTGGTCCCGCTCATCAGCTTGTCGCCCATCCCGCGGTCGAAGGCTACGAACGTGAGATCGACCGCGTTGAGCATGAGCTCCAGGCACATCACGGCTTGGATCAGACTGCGCCGTGTCAGGAAGCCGAGCATCGCCAGCAGGAAGACGGCGGCCCCGAGGTACAGCGAGGGTGTCACCGGCACCGTGCTCACTCGGCCTCTCTCGCCAGGTAGACGGCCCCGATGAGCGCCCCGAGAAGCACCAGGGACGCCAGCTCGAACGGGACCGCGTAGGTCAAGAACAGGTGCGTGGCCAACGCGTCCGTGCCGCGCGGCGGGCCGGGCTCGGCGGGCATCAGCCGCGCCGCCGCCACGATCACCCTGACGACCCCGACCGCGAACACGCCGACAACCAGGGGCGCCGCCCAGCGCTGGCGGTGCAGGAGCTGATCCCAACCCGGCACCGAGGTGCGGGTCATCATGATCACGAAGATGACGAGGATGCTGACCGCGCCCGCGTAGACGAAGACCTGCAGCAGCGCGATGAACGTGGCACCCAGCAGCGCGAAGATACCCGCGAAGCCGATGAGCGCTCCCGCGAGGAACACGGCGCTGTGCACGTAGTTGCGCGACAGCATCGCCAGCGCCGACAAGCCGAGTATGAACACGGCCAGCGCCGCGAACAGCATCGTGCCCAGCAGCGGGGCGCTCACTGCCGCTCCGCCTGGCGCTCGGCGGCATGGGCCTGACCCGCCGGGCTCTCGAAGAGCGTCGCGATCGTCGCCTCGCGTGTGCGCACCGCCATGTCGAAGGCACCCGTGAAGCCGAGGCACCCCGTCGGGCACGCCTCCACGCAAAGCCCGCAGAACGTGCACCTGCCGACGTTGGCGACCATCCGCACGAGCCTGCGACCGTCGCCGGTGTCCACATCGAGGCGCAGCGCGTGGTCGGGGCAGGCATTCGCGCACGCCAGACACGCCTTGCAGTCCGTCGAGCCGTCCTCGGCCAGACTCATCGCCAGGCGCATGCGCGAGCGCTCGGGCAGCTGCCTCACCTCGTACGGGTACAGCACCGTCCAAGCCGGCATGAACGCGCGCCTGATCGTGGCGGAGAAGCCTTTCGCCATCCCAGTGCCGAACACGTCCGTCCCCTTCTTCAGAACACGCGCGGCCAGATCGTCGTGAGCAGTCCGATCAGCAGGAGGTTCGCGAACCCGATCGGGATCAGCACTTTCCAGCTCGTCTCCATCAGGATGTCGACGCGCACGCGCGGCAGCGTTCCGCGCACCCAGATCAGCGCCGTGACCAGCAGCCAGACTTTGAGCAGCAGCCAAAGCGGCGACGCCGGCAGGAACGGCAAGTTCCAGCCGCCGAGGTACAACATCGAGACGAGCATCGTGCCCACGAACATCACCGAGTACTCGGCCATCATGAACAGGCCGTAGCGCATTCCCGAGTACTCGACGTTGTACCCGGCTACCAGCTCGGACTCGGCCTCCGGCATGTCGAACGGCGTGCGGTTCATCTCGGCGATCATCGCGACGCACGTCAGCACGAATCCCACAGGCTGCTTGAACACGTACCAGACGGCATGCTGCGCCGAGACGATATCGGTCAGCCGGAGCGAGCCTGCCATCACCACCACCGACAGTGCGCCGAGCAGCATCGGCACCTCGTAGCTGATCTGCTGCGCCGAGGAGCGCAACGCGCCGAGCAGCGAGTACTTGTTCGCCGAGGCCCATCCCGCCACCGTGAAGCCGACCGGCAGGAGCGCTTGGAACGCGAACACGAAGAAGAGCCCGTGGCGCATGTCGACCAGCGCCGCACCCGGCCCGAACGGCAGCGCGACGTAGGCGACGTAGGTGGGCACGACCACCATCGCCGGCGCGAGCGAGAAGAACATCCGGTCGGCGGCCAGCGGCCGAGTCGACTCCTTCGTGAGCATCTTCAGTCCGTCGGCGGGCAGTTGCAGCAGCCCGTGCCACCCGTGGTGCAGCGGACCGTGCCTCCGGTGGATGCGGGCGATGAACTTGCGCTCCCACCATACGAACATCAGCGTATTGACGCCCATCAGCGCGAGCAGCCCGACCAGCCACACGAGCGCACGCATGAGTTGCCCTACGCTCACCGGTCGATCTCCCCCATCACCAGGTCGATGCTGCCGGCGATCGCGATGAGGTCCGCCAGCTTGTGGCCTACGGCCATGCGCGGGAGAGTCGAGATGTTCACGAGCGCCGGCGAGCGGAAGTGCAAACGGTACGGGGTCGCGGTGCCATCGGAGACGATGAGGACTCCGAGCTCCCCTCGAGGTGTCTCGGTGCGCACGTAGACCTCGCCCTCGGGCGGCTTGAGGTTGCGGGGGACCTTGTTGCGCACCTCTCCCTCGGGCATCGCGTCGATCAGCCGCACCGCCATCCGGCACGACTCGCGCATCTCGGCCACGCGCACGAGGTAGCGGTCGTAACAGTCGCCGGATGCTCCCGTGTGCACCTCCCACTCGATGCGGTCGTACGCCGCGTACGGTGCGTCCTTGCGCAGGTCGCGAGCGCACCCTGTGGCACGCAGCATCGGGCCGGTGAGCCCCCACGACAGCGCCAGATCCTGACCGATCGCGCTGAGACCGACCGTCCTCGAGCGGAAGATCTCGTTGCGGGTCAGCAGCGCCTCGTAGGTATCGATCGCCCGGGGCATGTGGTCGGCTGCGAACGAGCGCACCCGCTCGAGCCAGCCGCCGGGGACCTCCTCGCGCACGCCGCCGAAGCGCAGGAAGTTCGGCATCATGCGGCTGCCGCACAGCTCCTCGAACAGGTCCAGCAGCATCTCGCGCTCGATGAAGCAGTAGATGAACGGCGTCCACGCCCCCAGGTCCAGCCCATAGGAGCCGAACCAGACGAAGTGGCTGGCGAGACGCTGCAGCTCGGCCAGGAGTGTGCGCAGGTACTCGGCGCGCTCGGGGACCTCGATGCCGGCGAGCGTCTCGACCGCCCGGCAGTACGCCAGCTCGGTGCAGAAGCCCGAGACGTAGTCCATGCGGTCGACGAGCACCTGGCACTGTGCGTACGTGCGGCCTTCCGCCAGCTTCTCGATGCCGCGGTGCAGATAGCCGACCACCGGCCGCACCGAGCACACCTCCTCGCCGCTCAACTCCACGATGAGGTGCATCACGCCGTGCGTGGACGGATGCTGCGGCCCGACGTTGACCGAGATCGTCTGAGTGGACGATGCGAGCGAGGTCACCATGAGGACTCCTCGCACAGGAACGCCTTGCGCAGCGGCGCGCCCTCGAAGTCGTCGGTCAGCAGCAGGCGCCTCGGGTCGGGGTGATCGAGGAAGGTGACGCCGAACATCTCGGCAGCCTCTCGCTCCAGCCAATCCGCCGAGGGCCACACGTTCGTCACCGAAGCCACCCTCGGCGTGTCGGGCGGCAGCGACGTGCGCAACTGCAGGCACTCGGCCGGCGAGTCGAAGACGTGGGCCACGACGTCCAGGGTCTCGGCGCGATCGATCAGCGTCAGGTCCGAGAGCTCCATGCCCGTCAGCGCGATGTGCTCGCAGGCGGACCGCCACTCCGCGGGCGGCACCACCAGGACCTCGCCGGACAGCGTCGCCTCGACCCGCGCGCCAGGGATGCGCGAGGCGATGTCAGCCACCCGAGCGCACACGCGCAACGCCCCCCTTCGGCGGCACGCCCCTGCGGATCCCGTCGCGCAGCTCCAACAGCCCAGCCATCAGCGCCTCGGGGCGCGGCGGGCAGCCCGGCACGTATATATCGACCGGGACCACCGTGTCCGCACCGGGCAGCACGTTGTAGGAGCCCGCGAACGCGCCGCCCGAGATCGCGCAACTGCCCATCGCGAGCACCCAGCGAGGTTCGGCCATCTGCTCGTAGAGGAGCTTGATGACCGGCTCCATGCGCTTGGTCACCGGTCCGGCCACGATCATCACGTCACACTGGCGCGGAGTGGCCCGGAATATGATGCCGAAGCGGTCGAGATCGTAGCGGGGCGAGCCCGCCGTCATCATCTCGATCGCGCAGCACGCGATCCCGTAGGTCAGCGGCCACAACGAGCGGGAACGGCCCCAAGCGACCAGTCGATCAAGGCCGGAGAGGACGACCCCGCCTTCTGTCCGGATGGTCACTCCCACCTCAGCGCCCCCTTGCGCCAAGCGTAGCTAACCCCGACCCACAGCACGGCGACGAACGCCGTGACCTCGGCCAGACCCACCCAAGCCAGCCGCTTGTGCACGAGCACCCAAGGGAAGAAGAACGCCGTCTCGATGTCGAAGATGACGAAGAGAAGGGCGAAGACGTAGTACTGAACGCGGAACGGCAGCCACGGCTGGCCACGGGGAGGCACGCCGCACTCGTACGTCTGCAGTTTGGACGCCGTGGGATGCGACGGTGCGAGAAACCTCACGGCACCGTACACCAAGGCCACGAAGAGCACACCCACCACCCCGGCGAGTGCGACCGCTCCGAACGATGCGGCGTCCACCGGACCCCCAACCCCCCTCCCGGACGAGCCAGCAGCACGCGCGGGAGAAGTTATGAGCGGTGTATTCGGGCAGCGGGGTCCCGTTCCTCCAACCGACCGGTGAGAACTGGCCGCGATGACCCGCGACAGTCGGTATGCGGTACGGAATGGGCGGCGAAAGGCCGGCGGCCGTCTCGCGCGAGCCTAGCTCCACGCGCGGACGGATGTAGGTTCCTGTCGGCCAAGGCGACGTGATCGAGCGCGGAGTTTGCCGAAAGTCGGCCGAAAGAGCGCGGTACACATTGAGCGGCTGCGAGACGGTGCGGGCGCGACAGCGACAATGCGGGCGCAGACGCCACTAATGACCTGTGCGGACGGGGCACACGGCGGCACACTGTGAGCCGCGCCGAGCCGAACCGATAGCCCCCACCTCGTTTTCGAGCCCCCTGGGCTCCACCAATCGACCACTCGCACGCCCGTCGCGCCCGCGGCGGGCGTCGTTGCGTCTGGACGAAGGCGACCGCGCGGGGGAGAATCGGTCTCGGAGGTTCCGACGGGGAGGAGGAGCACGTGAAGGGGTTGTGGAAGCGTCTCCTGATCGTGGCGGCCTTGGCCGCGCTCGCGTTCGCTCTCGCGGGATGCATCGAGCTCACCCAGCATGTGACGATCAACTCGGACAACAGCGCCGACATCGAGATGACCGTCGCCGTCGACAAGTCCGCGCTCGAGAGCTTCAACTCGCTCGGCGGCACCTCGACCACCGATGCCGAGGATCCCTTCGCAAAGACCAAGACCGAGGCCGAAGGTGAGGGCTACACCGTCGAGGACTACGAGAGCGAGGACGGTGCGAAGACCGGCTTCGTGGCCAAGAAGCACCTCGCCAACGCGTCCGATCTCGCCTCGGAGATGGGGACGAGCGCGACGGGTCCGGGCATCACCGTCGACAGCGACTTCTTCAAGTCGAGCTACACCGTTGACCTGACGATGGTCGGCGAGGGCGAGTCCGCCGACGCCGGCGACTACTCCAGCGTCATGACCTCGAGGTTCCTGCTCACCTTCCCTGAGGGCAGCACCATCGGTGAGACGAACGGCACGCCGCTGGCCGACGACCCGATGACCCTCGAGTGGGAGATGTCGCCGGGTTCCGACACCGTGATCAATGCCGTGGGGACGTGGAACAACCCGCTCGGGCCGACCCTGCTCATCAGCTGCGGCTGCTGTGCCGTCCTGCTGATCGTGCTCGTGGTCGTCATCGTCCTGATCGTG
>VAUM01000004.1 GCA_005774595.1 Actinomycetota bacterium | reverse complement strand
GCCTGCAGTCGCGGCTCCGACCAGTTGATGGCGCCCCACGCCAGCTTGCTCGACAGCACGCCGAGGCCGGTGTTGACCATCCACAGCGGCAGCGCCACGTAGCGCAGCGCGGCGCCCCAGCGCAGCGCGCCCTCACGGCGCCGCACGAGGTACACCAGCCCCACGATGCCGAGCAGCGTGAACATCGCCATGTTCACCCAGGTCGAGGCCCCATGGAACGTCACGAAGCGCACGAGCCTGCCGAGCTTGGAGTCGATCGGGACCGACAGCGCGAGCCCGCCGGTCGCGAGCATGAAGGCGAGGGCGGCGGCGACCTTGGGCCAGGGTGTGCGCATACGTGCTCGTCTTTCGTCGTCTGGGCCGCGGCGGTCTGCCACATGGTAGCAGGAGGCCGCACGCCCGCCGGCGCACGCGAACCCCGGCGGTGGCCGGGGCGTCTCAACACCACGCCGCAGGGGCACGAACTGTGCGTGCCCGGCCGTCGCGTCGAGGGGATGCGTCATGTCGATCAGGCGCCTCGTCACACTTCTCACGGTAGCCGCGCTCGCGGCCTCCACCGTCGGCTGCACGCCCAAGCGCGCCGGCAGGACGCTCACCGGCTCGGACAGCGGCTCGGTGATCGAGGTCGGCGTCGGCGACCGGTTCACGGTCGCGCTCGCCGAGAACCCGACCACCGGCTACCTGTGGGCGGTGTCGGGCGCCCTGCCGAGCATCGTCGAAACGGCGAGCGACGACTACGACTCGGAGTCCGCGCCCGGGCTCGTCGGCGGCGGCGGGACGCGCACGATCGTCTACCGTGCGGTCTCGGCGGGCAGCGGGGATGTGGGCCTGGTGTACGTGCGGCCGTGGGAGACGACCGGCACGCCGGCGGCCACGTTCACCGTCACCGTACGCGCGAGATGACCCCGGCAGCGAAGCCGGCCGGCTACCGCGAGCGCACCACCAGGTTGCCGTCCGTCACCGTCCAGTCGGTCACGAGCATGCCGACCGCGGTGCGGAAGCGGTCGAGCCCCGCACCCGGGGTCCCGTTGTCCTCGACGACGACGTTGAGCCGCGCTCCGTCGGCGCACACCCCGTAGAACGCCGCGTCGTTGCCCGCGACGTTCACGTACGTGACCGCGTAGGCGCGCGTCAGGCCCGCGACGGTCATCATCAGTGTGCCCGTGGGAGCGCGGTAGCCCGGGTCACCGGGCGCGCCGACGGGCGACGGGTCTACGCCTCCGCCTGGTCGACGTCCCTGAGCTGGCCCAGGCCCTTGAGCAGCGTGCCGACGAAGAACACTCCGAGCGCGGCCGCCACGGCCGCGAGCACGACGTCGCACGCGGACAGCCCGCCGAACGCGGGCGTGACCTGCGGCGCACCGGTGAAGAACAGGACCGCGTTGACGACCACGAGCAGGATGCGCATCTCGGTCGGGCCGAGGCGCGAGTACGAGATGCGGAACACGCCGTCGACACACGTGCGCACGTACACGAGCACGGACATCGCGAGGTAGCCGATGTACGCGAGCGCCGCCAGGTCGAAGCGCACGAACGGCGACACGCCGAACCCGAGGAAGACGAGCGCCTCGGCGATGACGTCGACCGTGTGGTCGATGTAGAAGCCGTACTTGGGCCTCTCGACATGGCGGACCCTCGCGAGCGTGCCGTCGGCGCTGTCGCCGAGCCAGTTCACGAACAGTCCGAAGGTGGCCAGCCACAGGAACGCCGGCGAGATCCTCGACAGCGCGTAGCCGGCGAAGATGATGGCGGCGCCCGCGAGCCCGAGCGCGGTCAGCACGTCGGGAGTGACCCATGCGGGCATCCGCTCGCACATCGCGACAAGCAAGCGCTTCTCCGCAGGTCCGGTGATCGTGTCGAGGACCCTCTGGTGCTTGGCGATGTCGGTCATGCGCGCACGTCCCCCTCCTCGCGCCGTACGGGCGCGGTGCCCTCAAGCGCGTCGAGTTCCGCCAGCGCCTCCGGCCACACCGCGTGCGGCATCTGCCACTGCTCGGGGCGCTGACGGATCGTCTCGGCGGCCACCTCGAGGACGCGCTCCGCGTTCGCGGCCGCGGCGTCGGGCCCGCGCCCGCCGTCGAGCGGCACGGGGCCCGCGACCCCGACCTCGTATCGGCCATCACCCAGGCCCCGGACGAGCGGCACGAGCAGCGGCGCCCCGGAGCGCACGGCGAGCCGGACGTGCGCGGTCGTGAGCGGCGCGAGACGGCCGAAGAAGCGCACGGGGTTGCGGGCGTCCGGCATCGGCCGGTCGATGCCGGTCACGACGGCGCCGCCACGCCCGAGGTGCCGGTCCGCCTCGCGCAGGGCCTGCATCGATGCGGGTGTGACGCGCAGCCCCGCTCGCGCCCTCCACCGGTTCTCGCGGCGATACCCGGCGCCCGGGTCGGGCGGTGTCAGCACCTGCGCGTTCAGCCCGAGGTTTCCGAGCGTGACGATCGCCAGGTCGAACGCGGACAGGTGCGGACCCGCGACGACCATCGGCTCGCCGGACCTGTGCCGCTCGACCCATTCGCGCATCTCAGGCGTGGGCGTCACGTGCGCGAGCAGCTCGTCTCTCGGCGCGTCGATCAGCCGGTACGTGTCGTACAGGCACCGCGACTGGTGCAGGAGGGTCTCACGGACCGCGCCGTCGAGCTCATCGCCACCGAGCCGGCACCCCGAGACCACCCAGCGGTTGGCGCGCAGCGCGCGGACGACCTCGCTGTCCCGTCGCCGGGCGAGCGCCTCCGCGACCCGGCGCGCGACGCCACGGCCGACGCCCTCGGGAAGACCGCGGGCCACGCCCGCTGCGAGCGCGAGTCCCGCTCCGCTGTTGACGATCCTGTCGGCGAGCCGCGGCATGCCACCTCCCCAAGGACCCCTCCGTCAAGAGCGTACCGCACGGGCGGCATCTGCTACGCTCGCGGGAGCGTGCGCGACGGGAGGGGCCGCGTGGCCGACGAGCGAGCAGTGACCATCGAGCAGTTCGGCCTGGGCGACCGCCGCATCCGCGAGTTCGCGTTGCTGCCATGGCGGCTCTACCGCGACGACTCGCTCTGGACGCCCCCGCTGAACATGGACCTCGTCGGCAACCGCCTGCTCGGCACCAAGGGGCTGCTCACCGCCGAACACCCGTACCACCGGCAGGCGACCGTCACGCACTTCCTCGCCCGCCGCGACGGCCGCGCCGTCGGACGCGTCTCCGCCGCCGTCGACGAGCGGTTCAACGACTTCTACGAGGACCGCTTCGGCTTCTTCGGCTTCTTCGAGGTCGAGGAGGACTACGACGCCGCGGCGGCCCTGCTCGACGCGGCCCGTGACTGGCTCGCCACGCAGGGCGCGCGAATCATGCGCGGCCCCGGCGACTACACGAACGCGACGCACATGCGCCAGGCGGTGCTGGTCGACGGATTCGACACCCCGCCGACCGTCGAGCTCACGCACAATCCGCCGTTCTACGGCGAGTTCCTCGAGCGCTGGGGGCTCGCGAAGGTCAAGGACTACCACGCGTACCTGATCGACCTCGCGAAGATGCCCGAGCGGCTCGGCCACGTGGCCGACGGCGTCCGCAAGCGCTATCCGAACATCACGACGCGGCAGGTCGACATGAAGCGTTTCACCGAGGAGGTCCGCCTCATCATCTCCATCTACAACGAGGCGTGGCGCGAGAACTGGGGCTACCTTCCGATCACGGAGGGCGAAGCCGACGCACTCGCCGAGAGCCTGCGGCCGATCGTCGACCCGGGGCTCGTCCGGTTCGCGTTCGTGGACGGCGAGGACGCGGCCGTGCTCGGCGCGTTCCCCGACCCGAACTGGGCGCTGTTGCCGAAGAGGAAGTGGTACGGCGACGGCGACCCGGTCCGCCTGATGCGCCTGCTGCGCGTGCGGCGGCACATCCCGCGCACGCGGCTGATGTTCTTCGGCATCCGGCCCGCCTTCCGCAGGATGGGCATCGACGCGCTGCTGTTCGACGAGACGCTCACGCACGCGAACGAGCGCGGCTACACGACGACCGAGGCGTCGATGCTGCTCGAGGACAACGAGATGATCCTGCGCGCTTCGGCATCGATGGGCGGCGAGCGCTACAAGACGTGGCGGATCTACGAGCGGCCGCTGGGCGACGCTGCGCCGGTGGCCGGCGAGATCACGGAGCCGCTGCCGCCGGCCGCGGGCGAGGAGTAGCGCGGGACCCGAGAGCGCCTCGGCGCGCACGACAAAGTGCAAGGCGCCCGTTCCTCCGAGCGAACCTCGCGTTGCCGCTGGGCCCATCCGGTCTCACAAGCGCCTTGCATCACGTACTCTAGCGGACCTTCGCGCCGCCGCAAGTCGTTTCCGCAGGTAGTTGGCGAGCGGCGGCGAGGACGCGCCCGGCGGTGCGTTCCACAGGGTTGTCCACCTGGTTTCCCACAGGCGCGCCGCGCGAGCGCGCCTCGGACGTCGTCCGTAGCGGGATCGGACTCCCTCTGCCGCTACCCGATGCCGGCGTGGTAGCTCTGCAGCGACCGCACCCCGTCGCGTGTCCCGCGGTGCGCCTCGATGCCGAGGGCTGCGGCGAGGGCGGCGGTCGTGGTGGTGATGTACGGGACGCGATGCTTGATCGCGGCCTTCCGGATGTACGAGTCGTCGAACTCGCTGCTCTTGCCTGCCGGCGTGTTGACGATCAGATGGATCTCGCCGTTGACGACGGCGTCCTCGATGTTCGGGCGGCCCTCGTGAAGCTTGAGCATGGTCTCAGCGGCGATCCCCTGCGACGCCAGGAACGCCGCGGTGCCGCTCGTCGACACGATCGTGAAGCCGAGCTCCGCGAACTTGCGCGCTGCGGGGAGCACCAGCTCACGGTCCCGCTGGGCTACCGTGATCAGTACCGTGCCCGAGTCCGGCAGCTTCGTGCCGGTCGCCTCCTGCGCCTTGTAGAACGCCAGGCCGTACGAGCCGGCCAGGCCCAAGACCTCGCCGGTCGAGCGCATCTCGGGACCGAGCAGCGGGTCGACCTCGGGGAACATGTTGAACGGGAAGACCGACTCCTTCACGCCGAAGTGCGTCACCGTCCGGTGCTCGAGCCCGAGATCGCCGAGCTTCGCGCCGAGCATCACGCGCGTGGCCAGCCGCGCCATCGGGATGTCGCACACCTTGCTCACCAGCGGCACCGTGCGAGACGCGCGCGGATTCGCCTCGAGGACGTACACGACGCCCTCCGAGATCGCGTACTGCATGTTCATGAGGCCCACGACGCCCAGCTCGATCGCGATGCGCTTCGTATAGTCGCCGATGGTCGCGAGGTGCTCCTCGGAGATGCCGATCGGCGGGATCACGCATGCCGAGTCGCCCGAGTGGATCCCCGCGTATTCGATGTGCTGCATCACCGCTGGCACGAAGGCGTCCGCGCCATCGGAGATCGCGTCCGCCTCGCACTCCATGGCGTTCTCGAGGAAGCGGTCGATGAGCAGCGGCCGCTCGGGCGTCACGCCCTGGGCGGCGGCGACGTACGTGCGCAGCATCTCCTCGTCGAAGACGACCTCCATGCCGCGGCCGCCGAGCACGTAGCTCGGGCGCACCATGAGCGGGTAGCCGATGCGCGCCGCGACGCCGAGCGCCTCCTCGAGCGTGGAGGCCATGCCGGACTCGGGCATCGGGATGCCGAGCTTCTCCATCATCGCGCGGAACCGGTCGCGATCCTCGGCCAGGTCGATGGTCTCGGGGTCGGTCCCGACGATCGGCACGCCCGCATCCTCGAGCGCCCGCGCGATGTTGAGCGGCGTCTGGCCGCCGAACTGGCAGATGACGCCTTCGGGGCGCTCCTTCTCGTAGATGGCGAGCACATCCTCGACCGTGAGCGGCTCGAAGTACAGCTTGTCTGACGTGTCGTAGTCGGTCGAGACGGTCTCGGGGTTGCAGTTGACCATGATGGTCTCGTAGCCGAGGTCGCGCAGCGCGAACGCAGCGTGCACGCAACAGTAGTCGAACTCGATGCCCTGGCCGATGCGGTTCGGGCCGCCGCCGAGCACCATGATCTTGCGCCGGCCGCTCACCGGCACGCTGTCCTCGGCGTTGTAGGACGAGTAGTAGTACGCGGCGTCCTCGACACCCGACACCGGCACCGGCTCGTAGGCGTGCTTCAACCCGAGCGCGAGCCGCTGCTCGCGGACGCGCGTCTCGGTGACGCCGAGGATCCTCGCGAGGTAGGCATCCGCGAAGCCGTCCCTCTTCGCGCGCGTGAGCAGCTCGTCGGGCAACTCGCCGCCCTTGTAGGCGAGCACCTCCTCCTCGAGCGCGACCAGCTCGGCCATCTGCTCGATGAACCAGCGCTTGATGTGCGTGCGGCGCACGAGGTCGTCGAGGTCCGCGCCCTTGCGGATCGCCTCGTACATGATCCACTGCCGCTCACTGGACGGCTCGGCGAGCATCGCGAGCAGGTCCTCGAGCGGGCGGGTGTCGAAGTCACGCGCGAAACCGAGGCCCATGCGCCCGTTCTCCAGCGAGCGGATCGCCTTGTGCAGCGACTCCTTGTAGGTCTTGCCGATGGACATGACCTCGCCCACGGCGCGCATCTGCGTGCCGAGCTTGTCCTCGGCGCCCTTGAACTTCTCGAACGCCCAGCGCGCGAACTTCACCACCACGTACTCGCCGGACGGGGTGTACTTCTCGAGCGTGCCGTCGCGCCAGTACGGGATCTCGTCCATGGTGAGCCCGCCCGCGAGCCGGCTCGACACGAGCGCGATCGGGAAGCCCGTCGCCTTGCTCGCGAGCGCCGAGGAACGCGACGTGCGCGGATTGATCTCGATGACGACGACCCGGTCGGTCTTCGGGTCGTGAGCGAACTGCACGTTCGTCCCGCCGATGACCTCGATGGCCTCGACGATGTCGTAGCTGTACTTCTGAAGGCGCGCCTGCAGCTCGGGCGAGATGGTGAGCATCGGTGCGGTGCAGTACGAGTCGCCCGTGTGCACGCCCATGGCGTCGACGTTCTCGATGAAGCAGACCGTGATCATCTGCCCCTTGGCGTCGCGCACGACCTCGAGCTCGAGCTCCTCCCAGCCGAGCACCGACTCCTCGACCAGGACCTGACCGACCAGCGACGCCTGCAGCCCACGGGCGGCGATCACGCGCAGCTCGTCGAGGTTGTAGACGAGGCCGCCCCCGGTGCCGCCCATCGTGTATGCCGGACGGATGACGACCGGGTAGCCGAGATCAGCGGCGATGCGCTCGGCATCTTCGACCGTCTCGACGGTCGTGCTGCGCGGCATCTCGATGCCGAGGCGGTCCATCGTCTGCTTGAACGCAAGGCGGTCCTCGCCGCGCTCGATCGCGTCGGGCCCGACGCCGATTATGCGCACGCCGTACCTCTCGAGCACGCCGGTGCGATACAGCTCGGACGACAGGTTCAGGCCGGTCTGCCCGCCGAGGTTCGGCAGAAGGGCATCCGGGCGCTCGGCGGCGATGATCTCGGTGATCGTCTCGAGGTTGAGCGGCTCGATGTATGTCGCGTCGGCCATGACCGGATCGGTCATGATCGTCGCGGGGTTGCTGTTGACCAGCACGATCTTGTAGCCGAGCGCCCGGAGCGCCTTGCACGCCTGCGTGCCGGAGTAGTCGAACTCGCAGGCCTGACCGATGACGATGGGGCCTGAGCCGATGATGAGGACCTTCTCGATGTCGTCGCGCCTGGGCATGCCGCGCACTCCCCCCGATGAGCCATGCGGGACCGTCTTGCCCATTCAACGGGAGCGCGCGGCGCGGCGCAATGGGAAACACGACGGAAACGCAAGCCCGTCGCGCCGCAGCCGAGCGCAACCCGACCGTCCGCCCGGCCGAGAGGCCACGGGGCACCCTCGCAACTGCCCTGCGGGCGGGGTCCGGACGCAGCCGGCCCAATGGGCGGACGCGCTACTTCGCCGAATGCCCCGTGCCTCCGGTGACCCGGATGTCACCGATCAGCCAGCACCCCTCGCCTGCCTGGTCATGGAACCACAGGTAGTAGTCGCCGCCAGCGCCGGCGAAGTCCGTGATGCTGACCGGGACCCGATGCCACTCCCCATCGCCGACGACGGAGACGCAGGCATCGGCCCGGTCGACACTCGCGCTGTACTTGCCGAGCGGGGCCGGGATCACGCGCACGTCCATCTCGCACTTGTATGGGCAGCCGCTGTATACGTCGAACACCAGCGTGTAGTCACGTCCGTGCTCGAAGTGGTACAGATCCTCGCCGTCCGTGCAAGCGAACGACCAGCCCCACGTCGCGAAGTCGACCTTCATGACGAGGCCCTGCCGCCGGCCCGTGGGATCCGCGACCAACTGCGGGACGATGGGCGTTCCTTCGTTGTCCCAGTAGCGCGACGCCGCCGCCCACTCCCAACCGGTCGCCGACGCCTGGTTCTTGGCGGTCGCAACACCAGCCGAGCACGGAATGACGACCGCCAGCGCCACGATGAGCGCGACGCCCCTCCCGACCCGGATGATCCTCATCGCGAACACCCCCTCCCTACCCCGGAGGGGTCTCGCGTGGCGGTTCCGTAGAGATCCGCGAGGATCTCATCGATCGGGGGCCGGTCTCACCTTTGGCTCGTCGTCGGCTGGGTGACCGTCAGTGTGGCGCCGACGGGTCTTCGCTTCCCTTGGGGCCGCCCTCGCAAGGCCCCTCCCGTGCATAGTCCCGTATGGTTTCTGTATACCCACGCGAGCCCGCAACGGGCGGGCCGCGCCGACCTTCCGCCGCGCGGTCGTCCCGGCCTCGCGAGCGGAGCGATCCGAAAGCAAACAGGCCGGAGAGCCTTTGGGCCTCCGACCTGCGAGTTAGTTGGTCGCGGGGACAGGATTTGAACCTGTGACCTTCGGGTTATGAGCCCGACGAGCTACCAGACTGCTCCACCCCGCAATATGCGATTGCCGCCTTGCGGCGGAGGCACATGGTAGCGCCCTCCCTGGGTGCCCGCAACACGAGCTCGGGGCGTGTGTGGCTGATACAGCTAGCGTATGCCCGAGTGGTGGCTCTGCAGCGACCGCACGCCGTCGCCGCATCGTCGAGGAATGCGGGACTGACGGGTGCATCCGCGAGAACACGCCCCCGGTCCAGCTCCTGGCGGCGGCGGGATCGGCGCTCGCGGAAGCGCTCGCTAGCGTGCCAGCAGCTCGACGCTCGCTCTAGCCACGCCGATCAGCGTCTGCGGGGCGACGCCCACGACCAGTGTGAGCGCCGCCAGGGGCGCGATGGCGAACGCCTCGCGCACTGTCATGTCCGTCATGGCGAGACGGTGCTCGTTCACCGGCCCGAAGACGACACGCTGAAGCATCCACAGCAGGTAACCGACTGTGAGCATCACCGCGCCGGAGGCCAGCACCGAGTGCAGCCGGAACTCCTCGAACGAGCCGATGACGACCATGGACTCCCCGACGAAGCCGGACAGTCCCGGCAGTCCGAGGGAGGCGAACGAGGCGAAGACGAACGCCCCGGCGATCAGCGGCGTCACCTTCGCGATGCCCCCGTACTCGGCGATCTCGCGGGTGTGTGTCCGCTCGTAGACGGTGCCGACCAGCAGGAACAGCAGCCCCGCGATCAGGCCGTGGGAGAACATCTGAACGACAGCGCCGCTGATGGCGGTCGCGGTGCCCGCGGCGATGCCGAGCATCACGTAGCCCATGTGCGACACGGAGGAATAGGCCACGAGACGCTTGAGATCGCTCTGCATGAGCGCCACGGCCGCGCCGTAGACGATCGAAACGAGCGCCAGCGCGGCGATGAAGGGCCTGGCGGCCTCGAAGCCGTGCGGGAGCATCGACGGTCCGAACCTCAGGAAGCCGTACGACCCCATCTTGAGCAGCACGCCGGCCAAGAGCACCGAGACCGCCGTCGGCGCCTCGACGTGGGCGTCAGGCAACCACGTGTGCAGCGGGAACATCGGCACCTTGATCGCGAGCCCGATCGCGATGGCGGCGAAGATCACCGTCTGGGTCCCCGGATCGATCGTCGCAGCCAGCGGCGCGATCTCGACGATGTCGAACGTCGAAGCGCCGGTCCTCAGGTACAGAGTGATGATCCCGGCAAGCATCGCCATGCTGCCAGCGAGCGTGTAGATGAAGAACTTGACCGATGCGTACGACCTTCTCGGCCCGCCCCATATCGCGATGAGGAAGTACATCGGGATCAGCACGACCTCCCAGAACAGGAAGAACGCGATCAAGTCGAGCGCGACGAACACGCCGATCAGTCCCGCCTCCAGGAGCAGCAGCAGCGTGTGGTACTCGCGCACCCGGTCCTCGATGCCCCGGGAGGCCAGCACCGCGACCACCGTCAGCAGCGCCGTCAGGAGCACCATCGGCATCGAGACCCCGTCGACGCCCAGGTGCATCGACGTGTTCAGCGCAGGCACCCACGGCAGCGCGAGCGAGAACTGGATCGCTGAGGACGCGCGGTCGAACGACACCCACATCCACGCCGCGAGCCCGAACACGACACAACTCAGCGACAGCGCCGCGTTCCTCGACCACGAGGGGCGCGAACCGCTCAGGAGCGAGATCGCCACGCCTCCGAAGAGCGGGACCAGAACCATCGCGACAAGGGCGATCTGCATCGTCGTCACCGTCGGCTCCCTATCTGAACAGCGCTGCCGCTGCCTGGTCGGTGGCCCGCAGTGCCCACTCGGGCAGGACGCCGAGCGCGACCGTCGCCGCAAGCGCTATCGACATCGCGACCGCGGTGCGCGCACCGACCGGCACCCGTGTCTCGCCGGCTGGCTCCCGCACGTACATCACCCACACGACGCGCAGGTAATAGTAGAGCGAGATCACGCTGTTGATCACGCCCACCGCCACGAGCCACGCCAGTCCGGCGCGCGCCGCGTACAGGAAGATGTAGAACTTGGCCATGAAGCCGGCGAGAAGCGGAAGCCCGCCGAGCGACAGCAGAGCCACGGCGAGCGAGAGCGCCAGCAGAGGAGCGCGCCTCGACAGCCCGGCGTAGTCCTCTATCCGGTCGCTGCCGATCGCCCTCGAGCAGATCACGACCACCGAGAAGGCCGCGAGGTTGGCCGCCGTGTACGCGACCGCGTAGAAGAGAACGGCGCCCACGCCCTCCTTCGTCATCGGCGCCAGCCCAACGAGAAGGTAGCCCGCCTGAGCGATGCCGGAGTATGCGAGCATGCGCTTCATGTTCGTCTGCATGAGCGCGCCGAGGTTCCCCCACGTCATCGAGAGTGCCGCCATCGCGCCGAAAATCATCGCCCAGTCGAGCGGCACGTGGACGCCGGTGACGATGATGCGCAGCGCCAGCGCGAACCCGGCGAACTTCGAGCCGACCGATAGGAACGCCGTGACCGGCGCGGGGGCCCCGTCGTAGGCGTCGGGCACCCAGAAGTGGAACGGCGCCGCGGTCACCTTGAACGCGAATCCCGTCAGCAGCAGCACGATCCCGAGCGCCACCACCGGCTGGATCGCGTTGCCTTCCGCGGCCAGCTCGGCGCCGATCCCGACGAGCGTGCTCGTGCCCAACGCGCCGTAGATGAGCGTCATCCCGTAGAGGAGCACCGCCGTGGAGACGAGCACGAGGAGCAGGTACTTCAGCGACGCCTCGCCGGACCTCGGATCTCGCTTCGCATACCCGATCAGCACGATGAGAGGGATGCTGGACAGCTGCAGCGCCACGAAGATCGTGAACAGCTCCGCCGAGGAAGCCAGCACCATGTGGCCCAGCGTGCACCAGACGACCAGAAGGTAGTACTCGGCGGACCACTTGGAGAACGTCGGCACCGAGTCGACCGAGAGCAGCAGGACCAGGACGCCGATCCCGATGAACAGCAGCCGGAAGAACGTCGAGAGCCCGTCCACCTGCACGACGCCGGCGAACAGCGTCCGCTCCGTGCCGGCCAGCACCACCGTGGCAACCCCCGCCAGGAGCAGGCCGGCCACGCCGAGATACGCCGCCGCCGGCTTGCTGCGCGCGGGCTCGGTCGCGCGACCCGGCCACAGCACGTCGGCCACCAGGATGACGACGCCGGTCACCGCGACGACGATCTCGGGCAGAAGATGCGTGTAGGTGCCGAACTGGTCGCCCACTGTCACCCTCCCGCCAGCTTCGTCAGCAGCGGCTCGAGACCGCTCGTGATAGTGCCGTGCATGGAGGCCGGGAAGAGCCCGACCACCATGATCGTCAGGCAGAGGGTGCCCACCGGCACCAGCCCGATCGGCGACGGGTCGCCGATGTGCGCGATGGCCTCGGAAGGCTCGCCGAGCAGGATCCGGCCGAGCAGCCGCAGCAGGTACGCCGCCGTGATCACCACGCCGACGAACGCCGCGGCGGCGAGCACCGGCGCTGTGTTCACCAGGCCGACATAGACCAGGAGCTCGGCCACGAACCCGCTCGTCGAAGGCAGGCCCATGCTGGCCGCACTGGCCACGACGAACGCGGCCGCGACCAACGGCGTCTGCTTCATCAGCCCCGAGATCTCGGCGATCTGTCTCGTGTGCGAGGACTCGTAGACGTAGCCGACGAGCGTGAAGAACAGCGCCGTCATGATGCCGTGGGCGAACATCTGGAACACCGCGCCGGAAAGACCGAACTCGCTCGCGACGGCTAGGCCCAGCAGCACATAGCCCATGTGGCTGACGCTGGAGTAGCCGATGACGTACTTCAGGTCGGACTGGTTCATCGCGCAGAAGGCGCCATAGACGACGTTGACAGCTCCGATCACCCCGATCAGCATCCGCCAGTCGGCGAACCCGGTCGGGAACATCCACATCCCCAGCCTGATCACGCCGTACGCTCCGAGCTTGAGCAGCACGCCCGCGTGCAGCATCGAGACCGCCGTGGGCGCCGCGACGTGCCCGTCGGGCGACCAGGTGTGCAGCGGCCAGGTCGGGATCAGCGTGCCGAACCCGATGAGCGCGAGCAGGAACATCCAGCGCTGGAACTCCGCGCCGAAGTCGTTCTCGGCCCACACGCGCATGTCGAAGGTGCCGGCGCCCACGTTCCAGTACGTCACGACCAGCACGAGCATGAGCGCGGCGCTGCCGGCGAACAGGAACAGCGTGAGCTTCATCGCCGCGTAGTCCTTGCGCGTGCTGCCCCAGATGGAGATGAGCAGGTACATCGGCAGGACGGCCATCTCGTAGAAGAAGAACAGCAGGAACGCGTCGAGCGACGCGAACACGCCGAACACGCCGGAGACCAGCAACAGCAGCAGCACGAAGAACTCGCGCGGCCGCTCCTCGACGCTCCAGGAGGCGAGCACGCCGGTCACGATGACGATCGCCGTCAGCAGCAGCATCGGCACGGAGACGCCGTCGACGCCGAGCGTGTACGACACACCCATCGACGGGATCCACGACACCGTCTCGACGAACTGGAACCCCGCCGCGGTCCGGTCGTACGCCCAGTACAGCCAAGCCGCGCCGACGAGGCTTACGAGCGTGAACGCCAGCGCGATGTACCTCGGCGCGCCACGCCCTCGGCCGAGAAGGCCGATCAAGGCCGCCCCGGCCAGGGGCGCCAGCACGATGACCGAGAGCACCGGCACGCCGCTCATCTCGCGAACACCGCCACCAGCACTACCACGGAGAACGCGAGAAGCCACAGGTACGTCTGAACGTTGCCCGTCTGGAGCTTGCGGGTCCTCCAGCCGGACTCGACCACGCTCTCGCCGAGCCGGTTGACGGCGCCGTCGACCACCTTGTGGTCGAAGACGTCCAGTCCTCGGCTCGCCGCGAGCCCGGCGGCGCCCACCGCCCGCACGACTCCGTCGACGACCGCGTCCGCCCTGTCCGACCAAGCGGCCATCGCCATGATCGGCCGGACCACCGCGATCTCGTAGATGCGGTCGATCCAGAACAGCCCCGTGAGCGGTACCGACACAGCCCTTGGCCGCAGGTGGACGTCAGGCTCGACGAATCGCTTCACATACATCGTCCAGGCCAGCGCGATGCCCGCCGCCGCCACTCCCACGGCGATCCCCATCAGGATCAGGTCCGGCTCGGCGGCCTCGTGATGCCCTAGGTACTTGCCGAACACGTAGCCGCCGACAGGCGAGTTGAACAGGCCCGCCAGCGCGGCCATGATCGCCAGGACCGCCAAGGGCGCGGTCATGACCATCGGCGACTCGTGCGCGTGGGCGGCCCGCTCGGGATCGGCCGGCTTGACGAAGAACGCCATCAGCGTGGAGCGCCCCATGTAGAACGCGGTGAGCCCCGCCGTCAGCACGCCGGCGATGACCAGCTCGACGCGGCCGGAGTGCATCGCCACCATGAGGATCTCGTCCTTGCTCCAGAAGCCCGCGAGCGGCGGGATACCCGCCAGCGACAGCGCGCCGATCACCCACGTCGCGCACGTCCACGGCATCTTCCGCCACAGACCGCCCATCTCGCGCAGATCCTGCGTGTGCGTCGCGTGGATCACGCTGCCGGCGCCGAGGAACAGCAGCGCCTTGAAGAACGCGTGTGTCACGAGGTGGAACATCGCGGCGACCAGGCTGCCGGCCCCCAGCGCCAGCATCATGTAGCCGAGCTGGGAGATGGTCGAGTACGCGAGCACCTTCTTGATGTCGTTCTGGGCCAGCGCTATGAGCGCGCCCATCACGGCGGTGATCGTCCCTATGGTGCCGACGATCGAGAGCGCCAGCGTGCCCGCCTCGAACATGAAGTAGGAGCGCGCCACGAGATAGACGCCCGCGGCCACCATCGTCGCCGCGTGGATGAGCGCGGAACCGGGGGTCGGACCGGCCATGGCGTCGGGCAGCCAGACGTGCAGCGGGAACTGCGCGCTCTTGCCCATCGCGCCCATGAACATGAGCAGCGCGGCGACCGTGACAGCCGGCCCCGCCCAGGCGCCCGACTCGATCGCGTGGCGGGTACCCTCGAACTCGAAGGTGCCGGAACCCCACCAGACGACCACGAGCGAGAGGGCGAAGCCGACGTCACCGAAGCGCGTGACCATGAACGCCTTCTTGGCCGCGGCCGCCGCCTCGGGCTTCTCGAACCAGAACCCGATCAGCAGGTAGGAGGACAGGCCCATGACCTCCCAGCACATGTACATGAGCAGCCAACCGTCGGCCAGGACGACGCCCAGCATCGAAGCGGTGAACAGCGAGATTGCGCCGTAGTACCAGCGGAAGCGCTCATCGTGCTCCATGTAGCCGATGGAGTAGACCTGCACCAGCAGGCTCACGAACGAGACCACGACCAGCATGACCGCCGTCAGCGAGTCGATCTGGAAGCCGACCGTGGCCTCGAACCCGCCTACCGTGATCCACGGCATCGACGCGCCCACGCTGTGTCCGTGCTGGGTCAGCGCGACCGCGGCCAGCGCGAAGGCGAGCACGAACGCCTGCGCCGCGATGCCGAGTCCCACCGAGACGCCCTTCGGCAGCAGCCTCCCGGTAGCGAGCACCACCGCGAAGACCACAAGCGGGAAGAGCGGGATCGTCCATCCGTAGCTGAGCAGGTCCACCTCTCACCCCTTCAGTTCCGCGAGCCGGTGGATCGCACCGATGTCACGCTGCCTGTGGAGGTGGACGATGACCGCGAGTCCGACGCCGACCTCGGCAGCCGCCACGACCATGAGGAAGATGACGAAGTTCATGCCGACGGCCTCTTTGGGAGCCACGTGCACCGAGAACGCCGCGAGGTTCAGGTTCACGGCGTTCAGGATCAGTTCGACGCACACGAGCACTCGCAGCGCGTTGCGCGAGGTCAGAGCGCCGTACAGACCGATGCTGAACAGGACCACAGCGAGCAGCAGGTAGTGGTTGAGCGTGATCACGGCCGCACCGCCCCTTCGGCGCCGGCGACCGGCAGCCGCTCGCGGCCATCCAGCGTCGCCCTTACCGCGGGCTCCTCGGCGGTCCCGGCGGGCCGCTCGTCGCCAGGCGGGATCCGCTCGACGCCGTCGTCGGCGCGAGCGAGCACGATGGCGCCGATGAGCGCGATCGTCAGGGCGATGCCCACGAGTTCGAACGGGAGCACGTACCTGGAGAACAGGATGCTGGCCAGCGAGGCCGTGTCGTGGAGGTGCGCCGCCGCGTAGTCCCAGTCGGTGTGCACCAACACGTTGGAGACCAGGATCAGGAAGCACACCGCCAGCGCGAGGGAGAGCGGCCTGGACAGCTGCGTGAAGTCGCCGGTCCTCTCCGGCGCGGCGCGCGTCAGCATCACTACGAAGAGCACCAGCACGGTGATCGCTCCACCGTAGATGAACAGCTGCATCGCGGCGAGGAACTGCGTGCCGAGCAGCATGTAGATCGCCGAGACGGCCAGGAGCGACGCGAACAGCGACAGGACGCCGTGCAGGAGGTTCCTTGCGATGACGAGACCCAAGGCCCCGGCGACCGCGACCGCCGCGTACGCGTAGAACAGGACGAGCGACACGCTCACTCCGCACCCTCCTCCTCGGCGGGCTCTTCGCTCGCCCTCTCGGGCGCCGGGCCCGGCGCGCCCGGCGGCGAGTCGTAGAGCACGAGGATCGTCTCGTCGCGGTGCCTGGGCGCGTGCTCGAACTCGCCGGTGTGCACGAGCGCCCCCGACGGACAGCTCTCGACGCACAGGCCGCAGTACATGCACGTCCCGAGGTCTATCGTGAACCTGCGCAGCACGCGCTTGCCGCCCTCAGCGGGCTTGTCGGCCACCACCGTGATGGAATGGTCCGGGCAGTCGCGCTCGCACACCAAGCACGCCTTGCATGCCGATGAGCCGTCCTCGTCGGCGAGCATCGCGAAGGACATGCGGCTTCGCTCCGGCAGTTCGCGCTTGACGTCCGGATAGCGCTCGGTGATGGCCGGGCGGACGAGGTGCCCGAGCGTGGTCACGAAGCCTCGCGCCATGCCGATCACGCCGCCACCTCCCCGGCCGCGGCCTTGGAGGCTGCCGGCGAGGTCCTGCCGGAGACCCGGATGACGATCAGGACGAAGAGCGCCGCGGCGGCCCATTCCAGCGCGACCAGTGCCGGCGTTCCGACCACTATCCCGACGGCGGTCAAGAACACGTTCAGGATCGCCGCAGGCACGAGGAGCTTCCAGCCGACCGACATGAGTTGGTCGACACGGATCCTCGGCAGGGTGCCCCTGGTCACGATGATGAAGAGCACGATCGTGTAGGTCTTCGCCATGAGAACGACCCAGCCGTACGACGGGTCCGCCCCCCAGCCGCCGAAGAAGAGCATCGCGCCGAGGAGAGAGAGCGTGAACATGTTGACGTACTCGGCGACGAAGAACAGCGCGAACCGCATGCTCGAGTACTCGACGTTGAACCCCCCGACCAGCTCGGACTCGGCCTCGGGCATGTCGAAGGGTACCCGGTTCAGTTCGGCGAGGATGCCGATCACGTACAGCAGCAGCGCCAACGGCTGCGTGAACACATGCCAGATCGGCGACTGCGCCTCTACGATCGCAGAGAGCTTCATCGAGCCGGTGAGCATGACCACGCCCATCACCGACATCAGCATCGGCACCTCGTAGCTGACCTGCTGCGCCGCCGCGCGGAACCCCCCGAGCAGCGAGTACTTGTTGTGCGACGCCCAACCGGCCACGAGCAGACCCACCGGGAAGAGCGCCGCCACGCCGAACACCAGGAAGATGCCGACGTCCAGCTCGACCCCGAGCATCCCGGTCCAGGGCATCGCGATGTAGACGAGCACGGCCGGCACGAACGACATGACCGGAGCGAGCCAGAACAGGAGCCGGTCGGCCTGGGCCGGGATGAGATCCTCCTTGGCCAGGAGTTTGACGGCGTCGGCGATCGGCTGCAGGACGCCGTGCCACCCGGTGACCATCGGCCCGAGGCGTGACTGCACGTGCGCGAGGACCTTCCGCTCCATGTACATGACGACGATCGTGTTGATCATCACGACGATGACGATCGCCACCACACCGGCCAGACTGAGGAGGATGCTCATCGGTCGATCTCCCCGAGAACGACGTCGACCGAGGCGAGGATCGCCACGACGTCACCGATCCTGCAGCCGGCGAGAGTGGCCGGCACGATGTGCAGGTTCGACAGCGCTGGCGAGCGCAGCTTCATGCGCCAGGGCTGAGCCGAACCGTCGCTGACCACGTACGCGCCGAGCTCGCCGCGCGGGCTCTCCACGCGCCGGTACGCCTCACCCGCCGGGGGCTTGAGTGTCCTGGGCACGCCCTCGGCGACGTGCGGGCCCTCGGGCATGCCCTCCAAGGCGAGCCTGGCGATGCGCGCCGACTCGCGCATCTCGGCCACGCGCACGGCGTAGCGGTCGAAGCAGTCCCCGCCCTCGGCGACGGGCACGCGGACGTCGAAGTCCGAGTACGCCGAGTACGGTTCGTCGCGCCTGACGTCGAAGTCGACACCCGAGGCGCGCGCCATCGGTCCGGTCACGCAGAACTCCTCCAGGGCACGCGGCGACATCCAGCCCACGCCCTTCGTGCGCGCGAGGAAGATCTCGTTGCGAGTGAGCAGGCTCTCGTACTCGTCCACGGCGGCATCCATGCCGCGCAGGAGCTCGAGCATGCGACCGGCGGCGCCCGCCGGCAGGTCGTCCTTGACACCGCCGGGCCGGAAGTAGTTGAACATCATCCGGCCACCCGTGACCTCCTCGAAGAAGTCGAGGACGGCCTCGCGCTCCCGGAAGCAGTACAGGAACGGAGTGAGCGCGCCGAGGTCGAGCCCGTAGGTGCCGAGCCACACCAGGTGGCTCGTGAAGCGCACGAGCTCGCACATCAGCACGCGGATGTACTCGGCCTTGCGCGGGACCTCGATCCCCGCCAATTCCTCGACGGCCAGCAGATACGCGAGCTCGGTGTTGAAGCCGGACACGTAGTCGCACCGGTCCATCAGTGCGATGCACTGCTTGTACGATCTGGACTCGCAGAGCTTCTCGATGCAGCGGTGCAGGTAGCCGATCGACGGCTCGGACGCGACGACGATCTCGCCCTCGAGCGCCAGCAGCAGGTGCAGCACGCCGTGCGTGCTCGGGTGCTGCGGGCCCATGTTCAGGATGATGCGCTCGGTGCGCAACAGGCCGTCCGCCGAGTAGCCGCCCACGACCCGCGATCCGGGACGCGGCGCTTCGCGCTCGACAGGCGCTTCGTGCACTGCCGCCACCGGCGACATGGCCGCGCTCATCGCGGGCCCGAGGCTGTCCTCCTTCCCGGAGCCCCTCGCGCCGACCGTGAACGACTTGCGCAGCGGGTGCCCGACGAAGTCCTCGCTCAGAACGATCCTGCGCAGGTCCGGGTGGCCGCTGAATGTCACGCCGAACAGGTCGTAGACCTCTCGCTCGAGCCACTCGGCGCCCGGCCAGGCGGCCGACAGCGACGGCACGTCCAGCGACCCGTCGCGCAGCGGCACCTTGATCGCGACGTGGACGTGATCCTCGCGGCGCGCGAGGACGTAGACCATCTCGAGCCCGCCGTCGCCGTCCACTGCCGTCAGGCACGACAAGTGGCGGAAGCCGCGTCGTTCGCGCAACTCGCCGACGACCGCGAGGAGGTCCTCGCGCCCGACCAGACAGGCCTCGATGCCGCCGGGCCCGATCGACCCCGTGGGATCCGCCGAGGGGATGCCCTCGAGCGCGGGGCGCGTGGCGCTCGCGGGCCCGCTCACGAGCACGGTCCTTCGGCATGGCGCGCCGCGAGCCGCGCGGCCGACGGGTCGCCCGCGATGATGCGGTCCTGAAGGGTGATCAGCGCGTTGATCAGCGCCTCCGGCCTCGGCGGACACCCGGGCACGTAGATGTCGACCGGGACGATCCCGTCGACGCCGGGAAGGACGTTGTAGCCTTCGGCGAACGGTCCTCCGCTGATCGCGCACGATCCCATGGCGACCACGTACTTCGGCGACGCCATCTGCTCGTAGAGCCGCAGGACGCGAGAGGCCATCTTCGGAGTGACCGTGCCCGCCACGATCATGACGTCGGACTGGCGGGGAGAGCCTCGGAAGAAGATGCCGAAGCGGTCGGTGTCGTAGCGCGACGAGCCGCACGTCATCATCTCGATGGCGCAGCATGCTATCCCGAACGTCAGCGGCCACAGAGAGCGGCCGCGCGCCCAGGCGATGAGGCTTCCTATCGGGCCGGTGATCACGCCCGACTGTTCGTCTACACCCACTCCAGCACCCCCTTGCGCCACGCGTACGCCAGTCCGAGCGCCAGGATGCCGACGAAGATCGCCATCTCGACCAGGCCGAACAGGCCGAGTTGGCGGTAGATGACAGCCCACGGGTACAGGAAGACCGCCTCGATGTCGAAGACGACGAAGATCAGCGCGAAGATGTAATACGCGACGCGGAAGCGTATCCAGGGTGGTCCGACCGGGATCTCGCCGCATTCGTACGGCCGGGACTTCGCGACCGCCGGCTCGCGCGGTGCAAGCTTGCGCGGCAGGCTCACCAACAGGACCGCTATCAGCAGTCCCACCAGCAAGAACGCCGTGAAGAGCAGAGCGGCCAGCTCCACGTTCCCTCACCCACTTCCCCGCCAAGCCGAGGTTCCGACAAAGGATCCCGTCCCGGCAGGCAAGGTATTCGCCCGCGTCGCCGCGCTCACCTTCCCGGGAAACCGAGAGACCGGTGAGTGGTGTCAACGCCTCAGCGAACGGCTGGAATCGGGGCGCGAGCGGTGTGGCAGCACAAACAGGCTGGTCACAGCTTCTCAGCCATGCCAAGACGCCGCACGGCGAGGGGAGACCGAGGGACTGGCTGGCACGAGCTGAGACGACGGACCGTCGTGTGTGGCGGTCTTGTTGAAGGTCCGCCCCCACGCGGACCACATGGACCCGGACACGAGAACAGGGCACCTGCCGGCACCCTGTCTGATGTTCTGGTCGCGGGGACAGGATTTGAACCTGTGACCTTCGGGTTATGAGCCCGACGAGCTACCAGACTGCTCCACCCCGCAGTATGTGATTGCCGCCTCGCGGCGGAGCCGTAGAGTACCACGCGGTCAGGGCTGCGACAACCACCCGTCGGCTGTCGCGTTGAGTGGGGGCTTGAGTGCGCGTATCGTCCGTGTCGCACCTCTTCCGGCGACTGGGAGGACACGGATGACCGCCGGCACGCGCCATCCGGGGACGGTCCGCAGCGGCGCTCTGCGATGCGTGGCCACCGCGGCCCTGCTCGTGCTCGCGGCCGCAACCCCGGCCTTCGCCGCGCCTCGCACCATCCGCGTCGGCATCTACGAGAACGAGCCGAAGATCTTCACGGACGAGGAAGGCACACCGTCCGGGATCTTCATCGACCTGCTCGAATCCGTGGCCACGGAGGAGGGCTGGACGCTCGAGTACGTCCCCGGCGAGTGGTCGAAGTGCCTCGCGAACCTCGAGGACGGCACGATCGATCTCATGCCGGACGTAGCGTACTCGGCCGAGAGGGACAGGGTCTACGACTTCCACGCCACACCGGTGGTGCAGAGCTGGTCGTACGTCTACACGCCGGCGAACGTGCAGATCGAGCGACTCACCGACCTCGAGGGCATGCGCGTCGCGGTGCTCGATGGCTCGATCCAGCAGACGGCGTTCACACAGATCGTGAACGGATTCGGCTACGAGATCACCGTGGTGCCTGTGGGCTCGCTCGCGGAGGCGTTCGAGGCCGCCCGTAGCGGCACGGCGGACGCCGCGATCGCCAACCACCTGTTCGGCGACTACTTCGCCGCCACGTCGGGGCTGAAGAAGACGCCGATCGTCTTCAACCCGGTGCCGCTGTTCTTCGCGACCGCGGAGGGCAAGAACCACGACCTCCTCGACGCGGTCGACCGGCACCTCGACTCCTGGATCGCCGAGCCCGCCTCGCCGTACTACCGGGCGTTCGGAGACTGGATGCCGCCACCGGTGGTCAGGACCCCGACGTGGATCTACACCGCGCTCGGCGGCATCGGCGTACTCCTGCTGCTCGCCGCCGTAGGGATAGCGCTGCTCAGGTGGCAGGTATCCGAGCGCACGACGCACCTCGCGGAGGCACGCGAGGCACTCGAAGCGCACCGGCACAGCCTGGAGGACCTCATCGCAGCTCGCACGCAGGAACTCGCGGAGGCCAACGACGCGAAGAGCCACTTCCTCGCACGGATGAGTCACGAGCTGCGCACGCCGCTCAACTCGATCATCGGCTTCTCGAGCCTGCTTTCGCAGGGCATGAGCGGCGAGCTGTCCGACGAGCAGCGCTCCCAGGCGGAGATGATCCACCGTGCGGGCACCCACCTGCTCGGCCTGGTGGACGCGTTGCTCGACCTGTCGAAGATCGAGGCGGGCACCGTGAGGGTGCGGCTCGCCGCCGTGGACGGCGCCGACCTGCTGTCCGACGCCGTCGAGACGCTGCGGCCCGCCGCTGCCGAGAAGGGCCTGGCCCTCGAACTCGATCTGCCCGACGCGGCGCCTTCGCTCGTCACGGACGCGGGGAAGGTCCGGCAGATACTGCTCAACCTCGTCGGCAATGCCGTGAAGTTCACCGACTCGGGGACGGTCCGTGCCCGGCTCGAGCCGCGTGACGACGGTGTGGCGTTCATCATCAGCGACACCGGCCCGGGAGTCCCCGAGAGCGAGCACGAGCTGATCTTCGACGCGTTCCGTCAGGGCGAGCGCACGGACGGCGCCCTCCCCCAGGGCGCCGGCCTCGGGCTCGCGGTCTCCCGCGATCACGCGCGGATGCTCGGCGGCGACGTCACCGCGGCCAACGCGCCGGGCGGCGGGGCGGTCTTCACGCTCACACTGCCGGAACGCTGCCCTGAGCCGGAGGATGACTCCGAGGCGTAGCCGGGCCCGACGCGCACGAGGGGGCGGACGCTCGCGCGCCCGCCCCCTCGATGTCGGATGTGCTCCCGCCGCTACAGCCCGAGCGCGGCCACCACTCCCGCCTCGACGGCCGTTGACAGCGCCCCGTTGCCGCCGAAGATGTACGCGTGCTGGATCTGGCCGGCGTGCGCGCGAAGCGCCTGGTCGGTGAAGTCCGTGAGCGTCGCCGGATGCGTGATGAGCAGCAGGCCGTGCTTCGAGCCCATGCCCACGCCACCGGTGAGCGCGTCCGGGAAGTTCGTGCCGGACGCCACGCCGACATTGGCCCAGTCCGCCCAGTCGCGTGACGGATCCGTGCCGTACTCGGCCACGATCTTCGCAGTCTCGTAGCGGTTGATGCCGCCGAGACGCGTGCTGCCCGCCGTGGACGCCGCCGCCGCGGCGGCCCCGACCGGGTTGGAGACCGCCGCGGTGCCACCGGAGATGTACTGCTCGTCGAACTGGGCCGCGTGCGACGCGAGGAAGCTACGCGTCGGGTCCTTGAGCACCGTCGGCAACGTGAGCAGGATCGGCATCTTCTGCGTGTATGCCATCGGCGAGACCGCCAGCGCGTCCGGGAACAGGTCGCCGCGCGCGAGGAAGTACTGGTGCGTGAACGCCGGGCCCTCGACCTGCTCGATGCGCTGGGCGATCAGCACGGCGGTGTCGTAGCGGGTGTCGCCACCGAAACGTTCGGTATCCAAGCCCATGTCGACGTCGATCTCGGTCGCCACGCCGCTGCCCACCGCGCCCACGCCGCCGAGCACCGTGACCGTCGTGCAGCCCAGGCGCTCGATCTCGGCGCGTGTCGGGTCGGACAGGTCGAGCGACTTGGTGAGCAACAGCGGGCAATCGTACGCGCCGGCAAGGCCGGACGATGCGAGTGCGTCGGCGAAGACGTCGTCTCGCGCGAGGATGACGCGAGGCGCGCCGTCCGGGAAGTTCTCCTCCGAGATCTCGATCGCCGTCAGGATACGGTCGGTGCCGGCGAGACGCTCGAGCGCGCGGACCGCGATCACGACCGTCGCCGAGGCGGTGCCGCCGCGGCCGTCGCTGATGGTGTACGTGAAGCTGTCGGTCCCGTTGAAGCCGACGGCCGGCGTGTAGACGAGCCGCCCGCCCACCATCACGAGCGTGCCATGCGCGGGCTGCGTGTACGACACAAAGGTGAGCGGATCACCGTCGACATCCGAGTCGTTGAGCAGCAGCCGCGCCGGGTCGATCGTGACCGAGGACAATTCGGAGACGCTTGCCGTGTCGTCGACCGCGCGAGGAGCGTCGTTCACCGGCGCCACGGTCAGGGTGACGGTGACGATGTTGGAGTACGCGGTCCCGTCGTATGCGCGATAGGTGAACGAGTCGCCGCCGAAGTAGTCGACGGCAGGCCGGTAGGTGAAGCCGCCGTTCGCGTTCAGCGTCAGCGTGCCGTGGCTCACGGTCGAGACCAGCGACGCGGTGAGCGGATCGCCGTCCGGATCGGTGTCGTTGCCCAGCACGCCCGGGGCCGCGACGGTGAGCGTGGTGTCCTCGTTGAGCGTGTATGCGTTCGCCACGGCGACCGGAGCGTCGTTGACGGCCGTGACGGTCACCGTGACGGTCGCGGTATCGAAGCCGCCGTGACCGTCGGAGACCGTGTAGGTGAACGTGACCGTGCCGTTGTAGTTCGCCGGCGGCGTGAAGACGAGCTTGCCCGCCACGAGCGAGATCGTTCCTGTGGTCGGCTGCGTGAAGGAGTCGACCGTGAGCGTATCGCCCTCGGCGTCGGTGTCGTTGGCGAGCAAGAAGGCCGGGTCGATGGCGATCGGGGTGTCCTCGGGGGTCGTGGTGGTGTCGTCCGAGGCGACCGGTGCGTCATTGACGGCGGCGACGTCGATAGTGACCGTCACGACCTGCGAGACGTCCAAGCCGTCCGTCGCGTAGTAGCTGAACGAGTCGGGCCCGTTGTAGTCGCCGTCCGGCACGTAGGTGAAGCCGCCGTTGGCGTTCAGCGTCAGCGTGCCATGCGCCACGTCGGTCACGAGCACCGAGGACAGCGGGTCGCCGTCCGGATCCGAGTCGTTGCCGAGCACACCGGGAGCCGCGACCGTGAGCGTCGTGTCCTCGGTGGCCGGATAGCTGTCGGCCACCGCGACCGGCGGGTCGTTCTCCGCCGTGACGGTCAGGAAGACGGTCGCCGTGTCGGTGCCACCCTGGCCGTCCGAGACGGTGTAGGTGAACGAGTCCGGGCCGTTGTAGTCGGGCGCCGGCGTGTACACGTACCGGCCGCCGATCTCGACGACGACTCCGTGGAGCGGTTGCGTGAACGACACGATCGTCAGCGTGTCTCCGTCGACGTCGGTGTCGTTGGACATCAGGAACGCGGGCTCGATCGCGAGCGGGGTGTCCTCGGGCGTCGTGGTGGTGTCGTCCGAGGCGACCGGCGCGTCGTTGACCGCGGTCACGGTGATCGTGACCGTCGCGGTGTCGGTGCCGCCATGGCCGTCGGACACGGTATACGTGAAGGTCACTGCGCCGTTGTAGTTCGCCGGCGGCGTGTAGACCAGCTTGCCTGCGACGAGCGCGATCGTGCCCGTGGTCGGTTGCGTGAAGGAGTCGACGGAGAGGGTGTCGCCGTCGATGTCCGTGTCGTTGGCGAGCAGGAACAGCGGGTCGATGGCGACCGCGGTGTCCTCGGGCGTCGTGGTGGCGTCATCCGCCGCGACCGGCGAGTCGTTGACGTTGGCGATCGTGATCGTGACGGTCGCCGGATCCGAGTAGATCCCGCCGTCGTACGCGCGATAGGTGAAGCTGTCCGGTCCGAAGTAGTCCGGCGCCGGAACGTAGACGAACGAGCCGTCCGCGTTCAGCGTCACCGTGCCATGCGTCGGCGTCGTGATGATCGAAGCGGTGAGCGGGTCGGCATTCGGATCCGTGTCGTTGGCCAACACGCCCGGAGCCGCGACCGTGAGCGTGGCGTCCTCCGTGGCTGCGTAGGTGTCGTCATTGGCGACCGGCGCGGCCGCAGCCGGGATACCCGTGATGTCGCGGGTGACCGGGACCGAGGTCGTGGTGCCGTCAGAAGCCGACACGGTGTTGCCCACCGTGCCGTCGGCCAGCACGGTGAACGTGGCGTCGATGGTCTCGGCCTGGCCGCCTCGCAGCGTGCCCAGATCGAAGTCGGCGAAGCCCGGGCCCGAGGCGTCCGCGACAGGTGCGCAGGAGGACAGCGAAAGCTCGCCCGCGTCCCAGGTGTCAGAGACGGTCACGGCGTCCGAGACGGCCTGGCCGTCGTTGGTGACCGTGATGCGGTAGCCGACCGATGAGCCGACGACCGCGGTGGTGTCGCCGGAGGTGACGACCTTGGTCACGGTCAGGTGCGGCGCGGTGATACCCGTGATGTCGCGGGTGACCGGGACCGAGGTCGTGGTGCCGTCAGAAGCC
>VAUM01000003.1 GCA_005774595.1 Actinomycetota bacterium | reverse complement strand
CCGCCGTACCGAATGCGAAGTCGCTCCACGAGTCGTCGCCGCCAGCACCCGGGACCAGCATCGCGATTCCGGCGGTCGAGCCCGCGAGCAGTACCGTGAACGCTGCCCACGCGAGCAGCGCATGCAGGTCGATGATGAGGCTGCGTTCGGAGATCGTGAGCGGCAGCGGTTCCGACTGGAAGAACGAGCCGTACGCCAGCAGCGCGGGTGCCCACGGCAGGAAGAGCCTGCGCAGGCCCTCAGGCACGCCCCACCGGCCGCCGCGGGCCGCGATGACCGCGGCGCACACGAACCACGAGGACGCCATGCCGTTCTCGAAGGTGCCGAATATCGGTGGGTGCCCTGTGACGAGCCACCTGACCGCGATCGAGGCCGTGAGCAGGCCTGTCGCCACGTAGAGGAGGGCATCCGCCCTCTCCGCCGACCGTGGGACGAAGGGCGCGGCAGCCGCAACCACGAGGACGGACAGCGCCGCCCAGTGGAACGCGAGGTGTGCGAAGGCAAGCGCGCTCACCGGGCCTCCTCCCAGCAACGGGCGAGACGCCCGACTGCAGCGCGCTCCGCACCGCGGTACAGATCCACGGTCGCGGCCACTTCGACCGCGCCCTCGGACGACCTGATGACGGCCTCCGAGCGCGGGAACAGCGCACGCACCGCACCGCCGATCCCCAGACAGGCCAGAGCCGCGATGAGGAACGGTGCGCTAGGAGAGGACGTCACGCGGAACACACCGTAGGTGCGCACTCCCTTGACCGTGACGGTCACTTCCTGCGCGCGCGCGGGCTCGCCTATGCCCACCGTCAGCGGCTCACCGAGCCTGCGATCGGTCCGATCGGCGAGGATGCGTGCAGGGGTCACGATGAACCTCGGGTTGCTCAGGTTGAACGACTTCGAGCCGGCGGACCCGCCGCGATCGACGTAGTCGGGCAGGACCTTCAGGTAGATCCTGTAGTCACTCGGGGTGTCCAGTCGGACATCGAGGCTATCCTCCGTGCCCGGCGGGAAGACCTTCATCTTGTACACCGCCGCCTTGCTCTTCCCGAGCGCCGACACCTCGACGATCGGCGCGTAGCCGAAGTCCTCGAGGGCGACCGCGGTGGCCGGTCCCGCGATCCAAGGGGCGCTCACCTTGACCGTGTGCCGCTTGTCGTTCGCATCACGGACCGCCCCGTCCAGCCTTGTGAACAGCAGGATGTCCTCGTGAAACGCCGCCGTGACCCGGTCCAGGGTGAACGAGAGCGCTGGCGGGGGGGCGCTGGTATCGACGCTGTTGTACGACGCCGCCGCGCCGTCGAAGGTCTCCCCCTCCGCAACGACCGCCCTGCCGACGAAGTTCCGCCGGGCGTCGAGCTGTGGGACCGCGGCGAACATCACGAGCAGTATGCCTACGTGCAACACGATCGTGCCGAGGCCGGACCAGCGGTTGCGCGTGCCCCATGCCCACTCCGGCCGGACGACGCGGGTGGCGTAGCCGGCGTCCGCGAGCGCGCGGTCTGCGCGCGCGGCCTCGTACGCGCCCTCCACCCTGACGGGCGCGGGACCCCCGGACGGCGCCGCGCCGGGCAGGCGCGCGGCGCGGCGTATCACCGGACCAAGACGCTGGAGCATGCAGAAGGACAGGGAGACGACGACGAGCGCGTAGACGATGTGGAAGAAGCGCTCCCGAAGGACGATGTTGGCGACCTCGGCCTCGGTGAGGCGGTAGAATTGGAACGGCACCACCCAGATCAGCAGCAGGGCCATCCACGAGACCATGAGCGATGTCGCCAGGCGTCTCGACGCGAACAGCTGCGTGATCCTACGGGGATCGAGGTTCATCCATGCACCAGTCGCCAGGGGGGCATCAGCTCACCGGTCCGATTATACCGTCCGAGCATGGGCCCAGACCTAGCGCCTACGCAGCATCTGCGCTCGTAGCGGGAGTTGCGCTGATACTCTCGCTCGCCGCGGCGGGGTGTCGCGACCGAGCGCCCGCAGCGTACCGCGTCGCCGTCGACAGCATGCCCGCCGAGCGCGTCCGCGTCCTCGAGGACCACAGCGCGGCGCTTCCCGTCTGGACGGCCTATGGCGTGCGTGGCCGCACGGTCGTGCACGTGGATGCGCACGACGACTTCCGCGCGATCTCGGGCGAGCGCCTGCAGCCGTTGAGGCGCGCGGTCGAGAGCGGCGACGCAACGGCCGTGGCGGCGCTGCGGGACGATACGAGCGTCGGCGGCGCGTACAACCTCGGCGACTACCTGTATGCGGCCGCGAGCTCCGGCATCGTCGAGCGCATCGTGTGGGTGGTGCCCGCGGACAAGGGCTCCGGTGACGAAGGCCGCACCGCATGGCGGTCATGGCTCACGGAGCAGGGCTACCCGGCGAGCGACGCCGCGACATTCGAGACGTCAGGAACCGCCGTGACCGGCACGCTCCTCGGCGTCGAGGTGACCATCGTTCCCCTGACGGAGTTCGTCGCGCCTCCGGAGCCCGTGCTGCTCGACATCGACACCGACTACTTTCCCCCGATGCTCGACGCCCAGGGGCTCACAGCGGCGGCGGACGGCCCGCGCAGACTGCTGGTCGAGTTCGGCGGGCGTGGGCTGCGCACCGATCTGGTGACCCTCGCCGCGTCGGTGAAGGGTGACTACCTGCCTCTGCAGTACAAGTGGCTCGAGCAGGTCGTCGTGCTCGGACTCATCCAGCCGGCAGTGCTCAGCGAACCCACGCCCCCGGCTCGCTGGACCTACATGGGAGATGCGCTGTACGCGGAGAGGACCGGGGGTGATTCGATGACCCCCTGGTTCTCCGCCGTCCAGGCATCGCCCGACGAGCCGGCCGCGTGGTTCGGGCTCGGCCGCGCGCAGGTGCTCTCGCTGAGCGCGAAGGACGGCGCCTCATCCGTGGACCGGGCGGTCGCCCTCGACCCGTCGTACGCATACGGATGGCTGCAACTCTCTCGCGAACTCGGGGCGCGCGGGAGGCACGCTGAGGCGCTCGAACTCATCCCGCGCGCAAAGGGCGTGGTGGACGCGTACTACTACGACTTCGCGATGGCCGACGCGCTGTACAACGCCCGCAGCTACGGAGAAGCGGCAGACGCGTACCGGAGGATCACCGAGGCGCACGAGCACCCCGATGCCTGGATGTACCTCGGCGACTCGCTGACCGCCTCAGACCGTGCTGTCGAGGCATCCGCGGCGTACGACCACGGCCTCATCATCCTGCGAAGCGCCACGTTCCGCACCCTTGCCGATTACCCGGACTCGCTCATCCCCCTCGCGCAGCTCGCAGAGTCGAGGGACGACACCTCCACGGCGCTGCGGTACTACGACACCTACCTGCGCGTCGATCCGAACGGCCCCGACGCGAAGACTGCCGAGCGGCGCATCGAGGAGCTCACCCCGTAGCGCCCTCCCCATGCGTCATCGGGGAAACGACGAGGCCGGCGCAGATGCGCCGGCCTCGCCACGCTGTGCTTCCGGCTGCGCGGCCGCCTACTTGGTCGGCAGCGCGTAGTAGTAGTTCGGTGCGCCGCTCGTGCTGGCGTGCTGGGTGCATGACGAGTAGCTGTCGGCGTTGGTGTTGCAGTAGCAGGTGAAGTTGCCCGACGTCGCCGCGATGATGCGCGACTCCCACGCGCCGCCGTTCATGAAGCGGTATCCCATCGGGTCGTTGGTCGCCCCGCCGCTCGTGATGGTCCCGTCGCTGTTGTTGTTGTCGCCCGGCGCCATGCTGTTCCCGTGGATGTTGCCGTTCTTGGGCTCACCGTCGGTGTTGTTCGCGCCGTGACACGCCCAGCACCCGAATCCGGCCATCGGCAGCAGCGTGCCGTCGTTGCATGCGTCGCGGAGGCCGGCGCCGCTGTGACCGACTCGCGACAGCGCTTCGCCGTCCTGGACGCCTGCCGGGAACCCCTTCTCGCCGGTGCCGTAGACGCTCGAGCGATGGCAGTTGATGCAGAAGTTGTCGGGCGCCGTCGCACCGAGCGCGCTGTTCGCGTACTCGACCGTACCGCCGGTGATGGTCACTTTGATGCCGGTGTTCAGACCGGACATCATCCAGCGGTTCGCCGAGCCGTGCGGACCGTCGGTCAGCGCGTTGACCGCGCTCGATCCGTGGCAGTCGGAGCAGGTGACCCGGCTGTTCGCCCTCCAGCCGTCCACGAACGCGTGGTCGAGGCCGCTGGACGGGGTGATGCTCCGTCGCGCCGGGCTGGTGTTCCACACGATCACGTCCGACCACACAGCACCGGAGGCCTTGCTGTAGGTGATCGTCGCTGTCGTCGGCTGGTTCTTGCCGGGCGCGAACAGCGGGTGGATGGCGAACTGCTTCGGGCTGAAGTCCGCTCCGACGTCGGTCATGACGACCGGCGAGGTGATGCCGGCGGTGCCGTGGGTCGTCGGCGCGCCACCTGTGATGACGGTCGGAATGGTCTGGTTGCCCCATGCGTACTTGCTGTGGCACTTCAGACACAGCTGCCACTCGTACGCGGACTCCGCCACCTTGTCGTACTGCGGGATGATCCGCGAGCCGAACGCGCCCACGCCTCCCCAGTCGCCGCTCGCCGCGCCGTTGATGTTGACGCCCCACACGCCCTTGTTGGCGAGCGAGATGGTGACCGCCACGCTGCGGCGTTCGTCAGCGTTGGAGTTGTTCAGCATGTACGTGCCGACGCGCGCCTCGTGGACGTTGTGGCAGTCCTCGCACTCGACGTGGAGGTTGCCGTTCGACGCACCCCACCAGCCGGCGCTCGCCGTGGTGCTGGCGACGTTCGCAGGTGCGGCGACCGATTCCTCGATCGTGTGACGGCGCACCCGAGCCGTGTTTGCCACGTTGTGGCGGTACGTGCCGAGCGTGCTCGTCATCACCTGCGCGATCGATGCGGCCGCCGAGCTCATGGGCCGCTGACCGTAGCCGTCCTTGCCGGCGTTCGCGTTCGTGTGGCACCTCCAGCAGAGGTTCTCCTCGCTGGTGTCACCCGGCCCGGCGTTGATGATGCCCAGCGCCTTGGCCAGCCTGCTCTCGTTCGAGTAGTGCGTCCCGATCTTGTAGGTCCCCGTCATCTTCGAGTCGGCGTCGTTCTCGTCGTCGTGGCACTTCGAGCAACTCGCCCGGAAGATCGAACTCGCACCGTAGGTAGTGTTCACAGTGTAGCTGTGCGCCGACGCCGCGTAGTTCATCGGATTGATCGCCGGCAGATCGGTCGAGCCTCCGGACTTCTGGTTCGCGGTGTCCTTCGTGAACGCGGTGTCATGGCAGTCGAGGCAGATGCCGTAGCTCGGCGTGCCCGCTGGGATGAAGTCCGTGTTCGTGCCCGGGCTCGAACCGCTGGGCTGGGTGCCGAGCGACGAGCGCAGGTTCGCCGACGGACTCGTGACCGACGAGCCGTTGAAGTAGTTGTGGTCGGTGTGGCAGGACACGCACTGCACCGCGGACGCAGAGACCGGATACGTCGTCGCGTTGCCCGGCGCAGCATCACCGCCGCCCACGCCGTTGTCCATGACGTGGTGGAAGTTGACCGTCTTGTTCGCGCCGGTGGCGTCCATCTCGGCCTTCCAAGCGTGGCATCCGTAACACGGCAGGTTGCCGTTGGAGCCACCGCCCGTGGGTTCGTGCACGTCGCTGTGACAGCCGAGGCAGCTCTTCGTGTCGTTCTGGTAGTGGCCGTTGACCATCGGCAGCCTGAGCTTCGGACCGACCGCCTGGCCGGGATTCGACTGCGTGAAGCGGTCGAAACCGAGGGCCTTGATGCCTGCGACGGCCGACGTCCACGCCGAGCCGTTCCAGCCCGAGTTGCCGATCGCGGTGGTGTGACACGCGAAGCAGAACTTGCGCACGCCTGCGTCGGTGCTGACGTCGATCTCACCGGCGCCGTCGCCGACCACCACCGTCGTCGGGCCGCTGAACTGCGTCACGACGAGCAGGCCGTATGTGATCTCGGCCGAGCCGTGCGGGTTGTGGCACGCGTAGCACGGGATCGGAGCGCCCCCGGCGAGAACCGATCCGGTCGTGCTGATCGTCCGGTGGCCTGAACGCGCGCCCGTGCTCGTACCGCCGAGCGTGTTCGGGAACTTGGACTTGATGTCGTCCGCCGCCGGTGCGCCGTCGTGGCAGGTGAAGCAGAACGTCGCGCTCGACTGGCCGTACGTGCTCGTCGATACGGTGCCGCGCAGCTCGTCGAGCGGGTTCTCGGTGCCGTGGACCTCATGGCACTGCTTGCAGTCACCGGACGCGTACGGGTTGGAGGCCTGGAAGTCCGGCCACAGGATGTTGGCGGTCGCGGTCGAGTGCGGCGAGCGCGCCGCGTAGGTCGTCATGCCCGGCCACGAGCCGTCGGTCGGGTAGAACGACGCGGTCAGCGACGGCCTCGACTGCGCCGGGAAGTTCACGGCGGCGGCGTTGTGGCACGCCGCGCACACGCCGGTGTCGTTGGCGGTGACGGTCAGCGCCGCGATCGTGTTCACGTTGCTCGCGGCCTGGTAGCCGCCGAGCAGCTTCGGAGCGGCCGAGCCGTGGTTGTCGTGGCACTTGTCGCAGGCCTGCGTCTCGGTCGTGGCGATCGAGTCGTGGGCGATCCAGTGCGACTCGGCCTGGTAGTTGTCCTGGTCCACGTAGGGGGCGCGGCCCGCGGCGATCAGCGTCGGCGTCATGACGAGCGTCGGCGAGGTCACGCGGGCGGCCGGGGCGCTGCCGTCGTGGCAGTTCAGACAGAACGCGTTCTTCTCGGCGTCGGTGCTGTAGCCCACGGACGTGTACATGTCGGTCGGAGACGAGACCTTCGAGGCCGGCGACTCCTCGTGGACGTTGTGGCAACCCACGCATGCCACGTTCGAGCCCGACGCGTTGGACGTCACCGGGTGGCTGGACGCCTTCTTGAACACGGTCTCGATCCGGCGGCCCGCCTGTGACATGGCCTTGGCGCCGTAGTAGTCGTTGCCGGCCACGTCGCCGCGGTGGCAGATGAAGCACTCGTTCTGCTCGAGCGGGTCGACGAGCGAGCCGCCGAGAGCGGACAGGATGTTGCGCTCGGCCGAGTAGTGCGTGCCGAACTTGTAGGTGCTCGTGAACATCGAGCCGGCGTCCTGCTCGTCGTCGTGGCACTTCGCGCAGTTGGCGAAGAAGTTCTGACCGCCCACCGTCCCCGTGACCATGTACTGGTGGGAACTGCCCTTGTAGTCGGCGCCGTTGATCGCGGAAAGCGTCGGACGCGCGGCGTCGGCCTTCTGGTTCACGTTGTCGCGCGTGCGCACGTTGACGTGACAGCTCAGGCACACGCCCTGGTTGTTCGTGGCCATGAAGTCGGAGTTGGTGGTCACCGACCCGTTGGAGTTCGTGGCGTCCTGGCGCAGGTTCGCGGCCGGGTTCGCGGGCGAGTTGAAGTAGTTGTGGTCGGTGTGGCAGCTCACGCAGTGGACGTCCTGCGGGTTGGTCGGGTACGCGCCCGTGTTCGGCGCGACGTCGCCCGAGGCGGTGTTGCTGCCCAGCGCGTGGTGGTAGGTGTTCGTGCGCGTCGCGCCGTAGGTGGTCTCCATCGACGACTGCCACTGGTGGCACTGGTAGCACGGCGTGCCGCCGTTGGAGATGCCACCCGAAGGCTCGTGCGGGTCGACGTGGCAGCCGTAGCAGCTCGCCGTGTCGCCCACGAGGTGGCCGTTGACCATCGGCAGCCTCAGGTGCGGGCCGGTCGCCGAGCCGGCTGGCTGCGACGTGATGCGGCTGAACCCGACGGCGCGGTCCGCTGCGGTGACCGAGGTCCACGCCGAGCCGTTCCAGCCGGTGTTGCCCACGGAACTGGCGTGGCACGCGAAGCAGAACCGGCGCACGCCGGCGGCCGTGCCCATGTCGATCTCGCCGGTGGTGTCACCGACGGTCACGGTCGTGCCGTTGAACTGCGTCACGACCTGCAGGCCGTAGGTGGTCTCGCCCGAGCCGTGCGGGTTGTGGCACGCGTAGCACGGCACGGCCTGGCCGCCGGCGATGACGGTGCCGGTGGTCGAGATCGTCTTGTGCCCGGCGCGGCCGCCGGAGTCGGCCGAGTTGCCGCCGGCGGACGCCGGGTACAGGCCCTTGATGTTCGTACCGGCGGGCGCCCCGTCGTGACAGGTGAAGCAGAAGGTGTAGGTACCCGGCACGTAGGTGCTCGTCGACACCGTGCCGCGCAACTCGTCGAGCGGGTTCTCCGTGCCGTGGACCTCATGGCACTGCTTGCAGTCACCGGACGCGTACGGGTTGGAGGCCTGGAAGTCCGGCCACAGGATGTTGGCGGTCGCGGTCGAGTGCGGCGAGCGCGCCGCGTAGGTCGTCATGCCCGGCCACGAGCCGTCGGTCGGGTAGAACGACGCGGTCAGCGACGGCCTCGACTGCGCCGGGAAGTTCACGGCGGCGGCGTTGTGGCACGCCGCGCACACGCCGGTGTCGTTGGCGGTGACGGTCAGCGCCGCGATCGTGTTCACGTTGCTCGCGGCCTGGTAGCCGCCGAGCAGCTTCGGAGCGGCCGAGCCGTGGTTGTCGTGGCACTTGTCGCAGGCCTGCGTCTCGGTCGTGGCGATCGAGTCGTGGGCGATCCAGTGCGACTCGGCCTGGTAGTTGTCCTGGTCCACGTAGGGGGCGCGGCCCGCGGCGATCAGCGTCGGCGTCATGACGAGCGTCGGCGAGGTCACGCGGGCGGCCGGGGCGCTGCCGTCGTGGCAGTTCAGACAGAACGCGTTCTTCTCGGCGTCGGTGCTGTAGCCCACGGACGTGTACATGTCGGTCGGAGACGAGACCTTCGAGGCCGGCGACTCCTCGTGGACGTTGTGGCAACCCACGCATGCCACGTTCGAGCCCGACGCGTTGGACGTCACCGGGTGGCTGGACGCCTTCTTGAACACGGTCTCGATCCGGCGGCCCGCCTGTGACATGGCCTTGGCGCCGTAGTAGTCGTTGCCGGCCACGTCGCCGCGGTGGCAGATGAAGCACTCGTTCTGCTCGAGCGGGTCGACGAGCGAGCCGCCGAGAGCGGACAGGATGTTGCGCTCGGCCGAGTAGTGCGTGCCGAACTTGTAGGTGCTCGTGAACATCGAGCCGGCGTCCTGCTCGTCGTCGTGGCACTTCGCGCAGTTGGCGAAGAAGTTCTGACCGCCCACCGTCCCCGTGACCATGTACTGGTGGGAACTGCCCTTGTAGTCGGCGCCGTTGATCGCGGAAAGCGTCGGACGCGCGGCGTCGGCCTTCTGGTTCACGTTGTCGCGCGTGCGCACGTTGACGTGACAGCTCAGGCACACGCCCTGGTTGTTCGTGGCCATGAAGTCGGAGTTGGTGGTCACCGACCCGTTGGAGTTCGTGGCGTCCTGGCGCAGGTTCGCGGCCGGGTTCGCGGGCGAGTTGAAGTAGTTGTGGTCGGTGTGGCAGCTCACGCAGTGGACGTCCTGCGGGTTGGTCGGGTACGCGCCCGTGTTCGGCGCGACGTCGCCCGAGGCGGTGTTGCTACCCAGCGCATGGTGGTAGGTGTTCGTGCGCGTCGCGCCCCAGGTCGTCTCCATCGACGACTGCCAGTTGTGGCACGAGTAGCACTTCGACCCGCCGCTCGAGCTGCCGCCGGACGGGTTGTGGACGTTGTTGGAGGTCGCGGTCGCGTAGTCGCGTCCGTGGCAGGAGTAGCAGGAGGCCGTGTCGGCGAGGTAGTGGCCGTTGACCGGCGGCAGGCACAGATGCGCGCCGCTCGCGCTGTAGGTGGTGCGGTCGATCCCGGCCACCAGCGCCGGCGCGGTGACTGAGGCCATCGCCGAGCCGTTCCAGCCGGTGTTGCCGATGGCGGTCGTGTGGCAGGTGAAGCAGAACTGACGGACCGCGGCAGCGGTCGGCGTGCTCGTCATGACGATCTCGCCGGCCGCGTCACCGATGGTGAGTGTCGCGCCCGCCGAGCGAGTGATGACCAGCAGGCCGTACGCGGAAGCCGAGCCGTGCGGGTTGTGGCAGTAGTAGCACGGCATCGCGCTGCCGGCCGGCAGGACGCCGTTCGACAGCGTCCGGTGCCCGGAGCGCGCGTCGGCGCTCGTGCCGCCGGCGGCGACCGGCCAGTACCGCTTGATGTCGTCGTCCACGACCGCGCGCGAGCCGTCGTGGCAGCCCGCGAAGCAGAACGTCGCCGAGCCCGGCGAGAAGTTCGGGGTCGTGGTGGTGCCACCCACGAGCATGTCGTAGCGGTTCGCCGTGCCGTGCATGTCGTGGCACATGCGGCAGTCGCCCGGCGCCGGGTAGGTCGCGCTCGTGGCGTTCGGCGAGCCGGTGCCGTGCATCGAGCCGGTGTTCGTGCCCGCGTTGTACGGCGTCGTGTACACGGCCTTGCCCGGCCAGCCGCCGTCGACCGGATAGCCCGACGCGGTCACGGACTTGGCGACCGTGGCCGACGTGTGGCAGCCGTAGCACACCGAGAAGTTGTTCGCGGTGATCTCGACCGAGCCGATGTAGGACTTGCCGTCCGTCGTGCTGTAGATGCCGAGCAGAGCGTCGGCGGGACTGCCGTGCTGGTCGTGACACGCCTCGCACTGGATACCGGGGTTGCTGCTGGTCGACGCCACATAGGCCACGTCGGCATGCCGGTTGTACACCGGATTCCAGGTCGTCCGGTGGTCGCCGCCCGCGTTCGTGTACGCGGTGGCGCCGCCGACGATGCCGATCTTCGTCACTGCGTCGTCGGTCGTCCCATTGCCGTGGCAGTCGAAGCAGAAGGTGTTGGCCACAGCGGTCGTGTACGAGTTGTAGCGGTAGGTCGCCGACGGCGTCGTCAGCTGGGTGCGCAAGAGCTTGTTGTACGCATTGCCCGGCGACGGATCGGGTCCGGTGGTCGCGGGTCGGCGGTGCGGCGTGTGGCACGAGTCGCACTCGCGCTGGATGGCGGCCATGTACGAGTTGCGGTGCACGTAGCGGTTCACGTAGAGCGGACCATACGTCGCGATGACGGAGTCGTCCCCGAAGTTGCCCTGCGTGTCGTAGGTGGACCCGTAGCCCCAGATGCGTGTGCCCGAGGTGGCGCCGTGGCACTCGTAGCACGCTGCCGCGGTCTTGGCGCCGAGCGCGCCGGTGTTGTTCACCGAGCCGTGCACCGAGTGGCAGTTGAGGCAGTTCGCGACCTGGTAGCCGCTCACGTACGTGCCGTGCGGGTCCGGCGAGGCGAGCGCCGAGGTCGCACTCACGTTCCCGGACGCGTCCACCGCACGGATCGCGTAGTAGTAGGTGTACTTCGCCGGCACGGTCTCCGTGGCCGTGTTCGCGATCGACGTCGAACACTGCGAGCCGGTGTAGCTCGCCACCTGCGACGGGGTGCCGGTCACCCACATGTAGCGGTACACGCGGTAGCCGATGACGCCCACGTCATCGACCGAGGCGCGCCACGACACCGTAACGCTGGTGAGACCCTCGACGCGCGCGACCGGCCGGTCGGGCGTCGACGGCGGCACGGTGTCGGCCAGCTTCGGGCCGGTGGAGAACGTCACCGGCGGCACGGTGCCGACGGCGTTGCCCGCGCGGTCGCGCACGACGGGCGAGACGCGCAGCGCGTAGCTGCCCGCCGCGAGCGTCAGGCGCGGGCGAACGGTGACGGACCTGCGCGCCGCCGAGTATGTGACCTCGGCGGAGACGTCCGAGCCGCTCGCGTCGGTCAGGCGCACGCCGGACTCGGCGGTCGCCTTGTCGAGCGCCTCGGAGAAGTAGAGCGTGAACTCGCCGGCTCGCACGTTCACGGAGCCCTGGCGCACTGATGTCGAGGCGACCGTCGGCGCCGTGCGATCGACCGGGGTGGCCGCGCGGATGCGCGTCGGCGACCAGGTGTAGGCCGCGCTCCTCAGGCCGGAGGCCGCCATCGGCGACCAGCCGGCGAGCACGCGGACCTGCCAGCGGTTCGCGTTGCGCTCGAGCCATGCGATGCCCGAACCCTGCGCCGTGATCGCGCCGATGTCGCCCGTGCCGCGGTCGTCGAACGCCAGGTTGCGCCGCAGCGGCAGCGAGTACGCGTCCGCGTGCAGGCGCGGACCGCCGGAGTTGTCGATCCAGTAGACGACGCCATCTCCCACCGTCGGGAACGTCTGCTCGCCCACCTGCTTGCGCACGTCGGTGTAGACGCCGGTCACCGTGTCGTACGCCCTGATGTCGAGGCCCTTGGCCGCAGCCTGCGCCCAGACGACGTAGCGCCCGTCGGTGGCCGGGACGAGCTCGTTGCTGCCGGTGCCGGTGAGCGTGGCGTACGTGCCGGCGGCGAGGTTCTTCACTCGGATGTCGGCGTCCATGCGCCCGCCGGCCTGCCCGGAGTAGTCCTCCCATACCACGAGGTCGCCAGCGACCTTCGGACGCTTCTTCGGCCTGCTGTATCCGCTCTCGACCAGGAACTCGCTGCGGGTCGCGAGGTTGTAGCCGTAGATCGCGGGGTTGTACCCGCTGCGGTAGTCCTCCCACACGATGGTGTTGCCCCAGATCGAGGGGTTGATCTGGTCGCCGGCCGCCACGCACACGGGGCTGACGATGCCCGACGGGATGTCGTAGAGGTAGATGTCGGCGTCACCGTTGGCGTAGGTGGCGTACACGACGCGGTCGCCCTGGATCGCGGGCTGGATCTCGTCGGCGGAAGACGAGCTCACGGCCTGCGTGACGCGGGTGTAGGCGTCGAACATGAGGATGTCGTACGAACCGCCCTGACGGTCGGCCCAGACCGCGTACCTGCCTGATATGGCGGGGGTCTCGGGCCGGCGTCCGCCGGCCGGCACAGGTGCGGGCGACGCGCCTGCCGCCACCGCGCCCGCCGTGATGCATGCCAGCATCACGACACAGGTCGCCGCTACCGTGGACCACCTTCGCCTGGACATCCGACCCCTCACTCTCCCAGATGACCTCCGCCGGTCATGCAGGAACCCGAAACGAGACGCGTGCGCACACGTCGCCTTCATCAGTATCGCCACAAACGGCCTGGCTGTATGTGAGCCGCGTCACACTATGGTGAAAGAGTCTTAGCGGCTCCGGGCTCAACTTCCTTATTGTACCCGCGCGCACGCGACGAACGACGGCGAAGCGCGGACGGGCAGGTGGTCGCCCGCGGCGTCGGCGTGGTACGAAGCGACTGCCCGACAAGACCCCGCCGCGGTGCCGTAGCCGCCGAGCGCGTCACCCCGCGGCCGCGCGCCACTCCTCGTCCGCACCCAAGACGGCCTCGGCCAGCGCGATCTGCTCCGTGACGGCCTCGTCGCCGGTGCCGCCCGCGCTGCTGCGGCGCGCCACCATCGCGCGCACGTCGACCGCACCGGGGGCATCTGGTCCGAAGCGCGGATCCGCCGACCGCAGGTCGCCCACGGTCAGGTCCTGCAGCGTGCGGCCCTCGCGCTCGCACTGCAGCACGAGCCGCCCGACGACCTCGTGCGCCTCGCGGAACGGGACGCCCGCAGCGGCGAGGTGGTCGGCGAGGTCGGTGGCGGCCATGAAGCCGCCGTGCGCGCCGGCGAGCATCCGCTCGGCGTTCACCGTCATCGTCGACAGCATCCCGTCGACGGCGCGCAGCGACGCCTCGAGCGTGTCGATCGCGTCGAACGCCGCGGCCTTGTCCTCCTGCATGTCCTTGTTGTAGGCGAGCGGGAGGCCTTTCAGGACCGTGAGGAGCGCCGTCAGGTCGCCGTACACCCGGCCGGTCTTGCCGCGCACCAGTTCAGCGAAGTCGGGGTTCTTCTTCTGCGGCATGATCGAGCTGCCCGTGGCCCACGCGTCGTCGAGCGTGACGAACCCGAACTCCTCGCTCGACCACAGCACGAGCTCCTCGCACAGGCGCGACAGGTGCGTCATCGCAACCGCGCACGCGTAGGTCAGGTCGAGCAGGAAGTCGCGGTCCGAGACGGCGTCCATCGAGTTGGGCGCGACGTGCGCGAACCCGAGCGCTCGCGCGGTCATCGCGCGATCGATCGGGAAGGTGGTGCCGGCGAGCGCGGCACTGCCGAGCGGCATCGAGTCGGCCGCGTCGTACGCATGGCGCAGCCGCTCCGCATCCCGCGTGAGCATCCAGAAGTACGCGAGCAGGTGATGGCCGAAGCGCACCGGTTGTGCCTTCTGCAGGTGCGTGTAGCCCGGCATGACGATGTCGAGGTGCGAGCCGGCCAGCGTCAGCAGGGTCGCGCGCACGGCGCCCACCGCCGCGTGCAGCCGCAGGGCAGCGGCCTTCGCGTACAGCCGCGTGTCGGTGGCGACCTGGTCGTTGCGGGACCGGGCGGTGTGCAGCCGCTTGCCCGGCTCCCCGACCCGCTCGGTGAGCGCCTTCTCGATCGCCATGTGGACGTCCTCGTCGGCGATGTCCCAGACGAAGGCGCCGTCCTCGATCTCGGCGGCGATGTCGCGCAGCCCGGCCACGATGGCGTCGGCGTCGGCGTCGGTGATGATGCCGGTCGCCGCGAGCATGCGCGCGTGCGCCATCGAGCCGGCGATGTCCTCGGCCCACATGCGCCGGTCGACCGGGAGCGACGCGCCGAACTCGAGCGCGAACGCGTCCGGGTCGCGGGCGAACCTGCCGCCCCAGGGCGTGGAAGCGTCAGTCATCGGTGGCCTCCTCGGAGTCCGGGGCGTCGGGGGCGGTCGCGGCAGTCGGCGCTTCAGGGGCGGTCGAGGCTTCCGCGAGCATCCCGCGCGCCGCCGCCGCGGCCTCGGCCCTGCCGCGCACCTTGCCGACGAAGTACCCGCCGAAGAACACGATCACCGCCGGTCCGAAGACGAGCAGCACCGTGAGCAGGATGATCAGCCACTCGGACCCTCCGGGCATGCCGAACGCCGCCATCGCGCTACACCTCGCCTTCCTTGCCGACCTTGCGCCGCGCCCGCGCCCAGACCTTCACGGGCAGGCCCCACAGGTCGATGAAGCCCTTGGCCGCGGCATGGTCGAACGAGTCGGACTCGTCGTAGGTGGCCAGGTCGTAGTCGTACAGCGAGTAGGGCGAGCGCCGGCCCACGGTCACACACGAGCCCTTGAAGAAGCGCAGCCGCACGTCGCCGGTGACGAGCTTCTGGGTGGTGTCGATGAAGCCGTCGAGCGCCTCTTTGAGCGGCGAGAACCACATGCCGGTGTAGACGAGCTCGGCCCACTTCTGCTCGATGCCGAGCTTGTAGTGGAGCACCTCGCGCTCCAGACACAGGTCCTCGAGCGCCTTGTGCGCGGTGATGAGCGCGAGTGCGCCGGGAACCTCGTAGATCTCGCGCGACTTCACGCCGACGAGCCGGTTCTCGATCATGTCGATCCGCCCGAAGCCGTGCCGCCCGGCGATGTCGTTCATCTTCTCGATGATGTCGTGGAAGCTCATCACCTCACCGTCGTAGGCGATCGGCAGGCCCTGCTCGAAGGTCAGCACGCAGTACTCGGCCTCATCACCGGCGTCGGTGCGCGCGTCGTTGGTGAGCGTGTAGATGTCCGCCGGCGGCTCCACCCACGGGTCCTCCAGCACGCCGCACTCGATGGCGCGGCCCCAGATGTTGTCGTCGATGGAGTACGGGTTCTCCTTGGTCGTGGGCACCGGGATGCCGCGCTCTGAAGCCCACTCCATCTCCTGCTCGCGCGTCTTGAGCTCCCATTCGCGCACGGGCGCGAGCACCACGAGATCCGGGTCGAGCGCGGCGATGCCGACCTCGAAGCGCACCTGGTCGTTGCCCTTGCCGGTGCAGCCGTGCGCGATGTACCTGGCCTGGTGCTTGTGCGCCGCCTCGACGAGGTGCTTGACGATGATCGGCCGCGACAGTGCCGAGACCAGCGGGTACTTGTTCTCGTAGAGCGCGTTGGCCTTCAGCGCCCGCGACAGGAACTCCTCGACGTACTCCTCGCGCACGTCGGTCACGATCGACTCGATCGCGCCGATGGAAAGCGCCTTGGTACGCACGAACTCGAGGTCCTGGCGCTCCTGGCCCACGTCGATGGCGAGCGCGATCACGTCGACGTCCTTGTTGTCCTGCAGCCAGCGGATCGCCACCGAGGTGTCCAGCCCGCCCGAGTAGGCCAGAACGCACTTCTCCCTGTCAGCCACGGTACCTTCCCTCATCTCCTTCAGCGCCGAAAGCCCCGGCGCGGTGCGTACCTGCTCAGTGCCCCCACGAGCCCCTCGGCCGCAGCCTCCGACTCCGTGATCAGCAGGACGGTGTCGTCGCCGGCGATCGAGCCGAGCACGTGCTCGAAGCCGCCCGCGTCGAGCGCCGCCGCCACGCCCATCGCCCCTCCCGCGCTCGTCTTCACGAGCACCAGCTGCTGCGAGCGGACCACGCCCGTCACCAGGTCCTCGAACATCCGGTGCAGGTGCAGGTCCTCGGCGAGCACGTACCCGCCGCCCAGCAGCTTCCGCAGGCCGATCTCGGCCGCGTCGCGCGAGACCGTCGCCTGCGTGCACTCGAACCCGAGCGCGCGCAGCCGGTCCACGAGCTCCTGCTGGGTACGGACCGTCCCGCCCCGCACGATGGCGCGAAGGGCGTCCTGCCGCGTGCTCCGCTTCGTCATGACTCGCTTCCCTCCAACAGCAGCGACAGCAGCGCCTGCTGCGCCCACAGCCGATTCTCCGCCTCGTCGAACACCGCCGACGCCGCGCCGTCGATCACCCCGGGCGAGACCTCCTCGCCGCGGTGCGCGGGCAGGCAGTGCAGGAAGACGGCGCCTTCCGAGGCCTGCGCGAACAGGGGCTCGTCCACCGTGAAGCCCGCGAACGCCGCGACCCGCTCGGCGTGCTCGGCCTCCTGGCCCATCGACGCCCACGTGTCGGTCACGACCACGTCGGCGCCGGCGACCGCGGCGGCCGGGTCGGCGCCCACAGCGATCGTCGCGCCGGTGACGTGCGCCTCCGCGAGCGCGCGCGCCTGCTCGACGACCGCCGCGGCGGGCGCGTAGCCGTCCGGCGAGGCCGTCCGCACGTGCATGCCGGTGAGCGCGCCCGCGAGCAGGCAGGTGTTGGCCATGTTGTTGCCGTCGCCGACGTACGCGAGCGTCAGGCCCGCGAGCTTCGCGAACCGCTCCTCGATCGTCATGAGGTCGGCGAGCCCCTGGCAGGGGTGGTGATCGTCGGTGAGCGAGTTCACGACCGGCACCGAGGCGTGCTCGGCGACCTCCTCGACGTGGGCCTGCTCGAAGGTGCGCAGCACGATCACGTCCACGTACCGCTCGAGCGTCTTCACGGTGTCGTGGACGGTCTCCTCGCGCGAGAAGGCGTCGTGCGGGCCGAGCACCACCGGGTGGATGCCGAGGTTCGCGCAGGCGCACTCGAAGCTCACGCGCGTGCGCAGCGACGGCTTCATGAAGACCAGCGCGGCCTTCTTGCCGGCCAGCGTCGGCCGCGGCGCGGCGCGGCGCGGCCACAGGTCCTTGTGCGCGAGTGCGCGATCGAGCACGAGCCGGACCTCGGCGGGCGTGAGGTCGGCCATCGTGAGCAGGTCGCGCCCGGCGAGCGTGTTGGCGGTCATGTCAGGCCGCGCCCCCTTCCTGGGTCTCGATGATGCCGAGGAGCGCCTCGAGCAGCCCGTCGATCTCCGACGGGCCGATCACGAGCGGTGGCAGGAACCGCAGCACGTGCTCGCCGATGCTGTTGATGACGAAGCCCTGGGTCAGCGCGACGGCGGCGACCTTGGCCGCGATCGGCTCGGTGAGCTCGATCGCGTTCATGAGCCCGACGCCGCGGACCTCGGCCACCGCGCCGGTCACGTCCCGGAGCGCGCGCAGGCCGGCCCTCAGCCGCTCGCCCATCACGATCGCGTTCTCGCCGAGGTGCTGCGCCTGCAGCGCCTCGATCGTGGCGAGCGCCGCGACGCAGATCGCCGGCCCGCCGCCGAAGGTCGAGCCGTGGTCGCCGGGCTCGAACGTGTCCGCTGCGCTGCCCTTCGCGACGATGGCGCCGACCGGTAGGCCGTTGGCCAGCGCCTTCGCGATGCACGTGACGTCGGCCTCGACACCGTAACCCTGCTGGGCGAAGGCAGGCCCGGTCCGCCACATGCCGGTCTGCACCTCGTCGAGCACGAGCAGGACGTCTCGCTCGTCGCAGAGCTTGCGTGCGGCCTTCAGGTACTCGGGCGTGCACGGGTGAACGCCACCCTCGCCCTGGACCGGCTCGAGCATGACCGCGCAGGTCTTCGGCCCTACGGCTGCATCGAGCGCGTCGACGTCGTTCTGCGCCACGTGGACGAACCCGCCGGGCAACGGCTCGAACGCGGCCTTCTTGCCGGGCTGCCCGGTGGCCGCGAGCGAGCCGAGCGTCCGCCCGTGGAACGACCCTATCGCCGTCACGATCTCGTGGCAGCCCTCGCCCCTCCGCGACCGGCCCCACTTGCGCGCGAGCTTGATCGCGGCCTCGCACGCCTCGGTGCCCGAGTTGCAGAAGAACGCCTTGCCCCCGCCGAGCAGGCCCGACAGCGTCTCGGCCAGCTCGGCCCGGTGCTCGACGTGGTAGAGGTTGCTGACCTGCGTGAGTTTGGCGACCTGGTTCCACAGCGCCGAGGTGACCGCGGGATGCGCGTGGCCGAGGTTCACCGAGCCGATGCCGGCGACGAAGTCGAGGTACTCGCGACCCGCGTCGTCGAACAGCTTCGGCCCGCTGCCGACCACGAACATGACCGGCTTGCGCGCGTAGGTCGGCAGGTGGAACGCCGCGTCCCGTGCGGACTCCGCGTCGAACAGCACGCCCATGGCCTAGAGCACCGCCTCTTCTGCCGGCTCCACGTCGTGCGTGAGCATCGTGCCGACGCCCTCGTCGGTGTAGACCTCGAGCAGCAGCGCGTGCGGGACCTTGCCGTTCAGGATGTGCGCCCGGCGCACACCGCCGTCGAGCGCGTCCACGCACGCCTGCACCTTCGGGATCATCCCGGCGCCGAGCGTATCGCCGCTGATGCGCGCCTTCGCGTCCGACAGCGGCATCGCCGAGAGCAGCGAGTCCTTGTCGTCGAAGTCCTCGTACACGCCGTCGACGTCGGTGAGGAAGATGACTTTCTCGCTGCCGAGCGCGACGGCGAGCGCCGAGGCGACCGAGTCCGCGTTGATGTTGAACGAGCCGCCGTCGTCGCCCGCGCCCACGCTCGCGATGACCGGCACGAAGCCGTCCTCGATGAGGTTGGTCGCGACCGTGGTGTCGATCGCGGTGATCTCGCCGACCCGCCCGAGCCGCGCATCGAGCTGCGTGGCGCGGATGAGGTTCGCGTCGTCGCCGGCGATGCCGACGGCGAGCCGGCCGTGCGCGTTGATGGCGGCGACGAGCTCCTTGTTGACCTTGCCGACGAGCACCATCTTGACGACTTCCATCGCCGCCTCGTCGGTGACCCGCAGACCGTCGACGAACTCGACGGGCATGCCGAGCCGCTCCATGTACTGCGTGATCTCCGGTCCGCCGCCGTGCACGATGACGGGATTCATGCCCATGAGCTTCATCAGCACGACGTCCGAGGCGACCATGTCGCGCAGCGCCGGGTCGGTCATCGCGGCGCCGCCGTACTTGATGACCACGGTCTTGCCCCAGGCGCGCTTGATCCACGGCAGCGCCTCGGTGAGTGTCTCGGCCTTGGACAGCAGGTCCTTCATCACGGCTTCCTCAACTCCTGTACTCGCCGTTGATCCGCACGTACTCGTAGGACAGGTCGCAGGTCCAGACGGTGGCCTCGCCGCTCCCGAGGTGCAGGTCGACGGCCACGTCGATGTCGGTCTCGGCGAGCGCCGCGGCAGCGGCGTCCTCGTCGAACGCCAGGCCCGTGCCTCCGACGCAGGTCGGGATGCCGGCGAAGGTGACGTCGAGCTTCGCGGGATCCACCTGCGCGCCCGACTTGCCGACCGCCGAGACGACCCGGCCCCAGTTCGCGTCCGCGCCGAACAACGCCGTCTTGACCAGCGGCGAGTCGGCGATCGAGAAGGCGGCGCGCTCGGCGTCCGCCTCGGAGACGGCGCCGGTGACCGTGATGGTGACGAACTTGGTGGCGCCCTCGCCGTCGCGCACGATCATCTTGGCGAGCCGCTCGCAGACCTCGGTGACGGCCGCGGCGACCGCCTCGTACGCGTCCGCGCACGCGGGGTCACCCGGCGCGAGCGCGGGGCCGCCCGCCTCGCCCGAGGCCATCAGCAGCAACATATCGTTCGTGGAGGTGTCGGAGTCGACCGTGATCCGGTTGAAGGTCCGGGCCACGGCGGCGCGGACGACCTGCTCGCACGCCGCCGAGGTCAGCGGCGCGTCGGTAGTGACGAACGCGAGCATCGTGGCCATGTCGGGCCGGATCATCCCTGAGCCCTTGGCCATGCCGCCGACGGTGTAGCGCGTGCCGCCGGCGCTCACGGTGAGCGCGGTCTGCTTCACGAAGGTGTCCGTGGTCATGATGCCCTCAGCAGCCGCGTCCCCGGCCGCGTCGTCGAGCGCGGCGACCGCGTCGGCGATGCCCGGCAGCATCGCGTCCATCGGCAGCGCGACGCCGATGACCCCGGTCGAGGCGACGAGGACCTCGCCCGCGTCGCACCCGAGCGCGTCCGCGCATGCGGCGGCCATCGCGGCGGCGTCGGCCGCGCCCGGCTCGCCCGTGCACGCGTTGGCGTTGCCGGAGTTCGCGACGACAGCGCGCGTGGTTCCGCCGGCGACGTTCGCCCGCGACAGGTGCACCGGCGCGGCGGCCATCGTGTTGGTGGTGAAGACCGCCGCGGCCGGCACGGCGCCGTCCTTCGCCGCCAGCACGACCACATCCCGCTTGCCGGACTTCTTGATGCCGGCGGCCACACCGGACGCGAGGAACCCGGCCGGCGCCACGATGCCGCCCTCGGCGTGCCCGAACTCGTAGGTCGCAGCCATGGCCGTCACACCACCGGGACCGAGTGGTCGAGCCCGGCCGTCTCGTCCATGCCGAGCGCCAGGTTCGCGCACTGCACGGCCTGGCCGCTCGTGCCCTTGACCAGGTTGTCGATCGCGCACGCGACCACGAGCACGCCGCTGCGCTCGTCGAGCTTGACGCCCAGATGCGCCCGGTTGCTCCCCCGCACCTCGGCGGTCGAGGGCATCCGTCCGTCCGGGTGCACGGTGACGAACGGCTCGCCCGCGTACGCGTCCGCGTAGACCTGCGCCGCGCCGTGCGCGCCCACGCCCGCCCGCAGGTACGCGGTGACGAGCATGCCCCGCGTCATCGGGACGAGGTGCGGCACGAACGTCACGGTGACCGGCGCGCCCGCGACCCGTGCGAGCTCCTGCTCGATCTCGGGGGTGTGCCGGTGCTCCGCGACCTTGTAGGGATTGAGCGCCTCGTTCGCGCTGACGAAGTGCGTGGTGGTCGAGGGGGTGCGGCCCGCACCCGAGACGCCGGACTTCGCGTCGATGACGATGCCGTCAGGAGAGGCGATGCCCGCCGCGAGCGCCGGTGCGATCGCGAGCAGCGCCGCGGTCGGGTAGCAGCCCGGGCACGCGACGAGCCGCGCGCCGGCGAGCGCGTCCCGGCCGCCGAGCTCGGGCAGGCCGTAGACGGCGTCGGCGAGCAGGTGCGCCGCGGTGTGCGGTACGCCGTACCACTCCTCGTAGGCGGCGGCGTCCTTGAGCCGGAAGTCGGCCGAGGCGTCGACGACCGTCACGCCGGCGTCGAGCAGGCCCGGGGCGACCGCCATCGCCGCGGTATGCGGCACGGTGAGGAACGCGAGCTGCGCGGAGGCGAACTCGGCCGCCTCATGCGCTACGTAGGTGAGCTCGCAGCCGGCGAGCGCCGGGTAGACGTCCGAGACCTTCCGGCCGGCGTCCTGCGAGGACGTGACGGCGACCAGGCGCATGCGGGGATGTCCGAGCACGAGGCGCGTCAGCTCCGCGCCCGCGTAGCCCGCCGCTCCAAGTATCGCCACGTCCACCATGCGTCCCACCGCCTCGTTGTCGGATGCGTGGTGGAATCATGCACCATTGACGCATGGAATGTCAAGAGTATGCGCCACCGTGTCGTGCCGATGCGCGGCGCGAGCGCGGCGACGGTGCATCGCGCAGGCGCGTCATGCACGCGGACGCAACGCAGCCCGCTCTACCCGCGCAGTTCGGCCCCGACCGCCCCGCTCACCTTGCGCACAACCTTGTCGTGAGCGGCGCGGACCTCGTCGTCGGTCAGCGTGCGGTCCGGCGCACGGTACGCGAGCGCGAACGCGACGCTCTTGCGCCCGTCGGCCACGCCCTTCCCGCGGTAGACGTCGAAGAGCCGTACGCTCTCCAGCAAGTTGCCGCCCGCAGCGCGGATCGACTGCTCGAGCCGCTCGCAGGTGACGTCCTCGTCCACGACGAGCGCGACGTCCAGCTCGACCGCCGGGAAGCGCGGCACGTCGCGGTAGTCGCCCGCATCCACGGCCGCCCGCAGCAGCGCGGCGAGCTCGAGTTCGAAGAGCACGACGGGCGCGGCCGCCTCGAACGCGTCGCACACGTCCGGATGCACCTCGCCGAGCCATCCCGCGACCTCGTCGCCGACGAGCACCTCGGCCGAGCGTCCCGGCTGCAGCCAGGGGCGGTCCGCCGCGCGCACCTTCCACGTGGCGACGCCGAGCGCCTCCGTCAGCGTCTCGACCGCGCCCTTGCCGTCGAAGAAGCCGAGTCCGGCGGGCGAGTTCGGCGTGGCCGCCGGGTCGCTCCACGCTGGGCGCGCCCACACGCCCGCGAGCGCGCCCGCCACGACCTCGCGCTCCTTGGGCTGCTTGCGGCCGTCCGCGCCGACGAACACGGCGCCGATCTCGTAGAGGTGCACGTCGGGCACGCCGCGGCGCTGGTTGTACGAGACCGAGCGCAGCAGGCCGCACGCGATGGTCGGACGCATCACCGACTGCTCGACCGACATCGGGTTGAGCAGCTCGACGGCCGCGTCGCCCTCGGCCGGCTCGCGGCGCAGGCGCCCCAGGTCGGCCGGGTCGATGAACGAGTAGGTCATCGTCTCGTTCAGCCCGGCTTCGCGCAGCGCCTCTCCCGCGCGCTCGCGCAGGCGCTGCTCGCGCGTGAGCCCGCCGGCACGCCCGCGGCTCGCGGGCAGCGTGCCGGGCACGCGCTCCATGCCGTACACGCGCACGACCTCCTCGACCAGGTCGATCTCGCGCTCGAGGTCGGGGCGGAAGGTCGGGACTGTGGCCGTGAGGACGTCGGGGCCGCCGTCCACGGTCAGCCCGAGCCGGCGCAGGATCGCGGCGGCGTCGTCGGCGGACAGCTCCGTTCCGAGTACCGCGTTCATGCGCGCGACGCGCAGCTCGAGGGTGCGCGGCTCGGCCACGCGCGGGTACTCGTCGACCACGCCCGGCGCCACCGTGCCTCCCGACACCTCGGCCATCAGCTGCGCCGCGCGATCGGCGGCCGCGACGCAGCCGCCAGGGTCCACGCCGCGCTCGAAGCGGATCGACGCCTCCGACACGAGCCCGAGTGAGCGGCTCGTGCGCCCGGTCGACGCCGAAGCGAATGACGCGCTCTCGAGCAGGATGTCGACGGTCGCCTCGGAGACCTCGGTGTTCTCGCCGCCCATGACGCCGGCGAGCGCGACGGCGCCGTTCGGGTCGCAGATGAGCAGCATCTCGGGCGTGAGCACCCGGTCGGCGCCGTCGAGTGTGCGCATGCGCTCACCCTCGCGCGCGCGGCGCACGATGATCTGCGCGCGGCCGTCCTCGGTGGCGAGCTTGGCCGCGTCGAACGCGTGCAGCGGCTGGCCGAGCTCGAACATCACGTAGTTGGTGACGTCGACGATGTTGTTGATCGGGCGCGCGCCGCACGCCGCGACCTTCTCGGCGAGCCAGTCCGGCGACGGGCCGATCCTCACGCCGCGGATCAGGCGCGCGGTGTAGCGCGGGCACAGGTCGGGATCCTCGATGCGCACCCCGACGTGCGCCGCACACGGCTCGCCGGACTCCTCGGGAGTGCTCGCCGGCATGCGCGCGTCCAGCCCGAGCACCGCGCCGACCTCGCGCGCGACGCCGGCAACCGACATGCAGTCGGCCCGGTTCGGCGTGATCTCGAGCTCGAGCACGGTGTCGCCGGACCCGTGGTACTCGGCGAACGGCACGCCCACGGGCGCGTCGGCCGGGAGGATGAGCAGGCCGGACCCGTCGCCGGGCACGCCGAGCTCGGGCGCGGAGCAGTTCATGCCGGCCGACTCGACGCCGCGCAGCTTCGCGGCCTTGATCGTCATCCCGTTCGGAAGCGTCGTGCCCACGAGCGCGACCGGCACCTTGTCCCCGGCCTCGAAGTTCTGCGCGCCGCACACGACCTGCAGCGGCTCGTCCGCGCCCACGTCCACGCGCGTGACCCACAGCTTGTCGGCGTCGGGGTGCCGCTCCTTCGCGACCACCTGCCCGACGACCACGCCGTCGGGCACGCTGCCGCTCTCGATCACCGCCTCCACGGCGGTGCCGGTCATGTCGAGCTTGTCAGCGAGTTCACGCGGAGTGAGCGTCACGTCCACGAGCTCGCGTAGCAACTTCATCGAGACACGCATATCGACACAGACCCCTTCCGGTCCGGGAGGTTCGTCAGAACTGCCGCAGGAAGCGCATGTCGCCTTCGACGAGCACGCGCAGGTCGGGCACGCCGTACTTCAGGCACGCGATGCGCTCGACGCCCATGCCGAACGCGAAGCCCGTGAAGCGTTCCGAGTCGATTCCGACGTGCGCGAACACGTTGGGGTCGACCATCCCGCAGCCCATGATCTCGAGCCACCCGGTGCCCTTGCAGAAGCGGCAGCCCGCGCCGTCGCAGATACCGCAGCTCACGTCGACTTCCGCCGACGGCTCCGTGAACGGGAAGAAGTGCGGACGGAAGCGGGTGCGGCGCATCTCGCCGAACATCTGCTTGCAGAAGTGGTCGAGCGTGCCTTTGAGGTCGCCGAAGGTGATGCCCTCGTCGACCACGAGGCCCTCCACCTGCGAGAACTGCGGCAGGTGGCTCGGGTCGGCGACATCGCGGCGGTAGACCTTTCCCGGCGCCACGACGAAGATCGGCGGCTCGTGCGCCTCCATGTATCGCACCTGCACGGGACTCGTATGCGTGCGCAGCAGCACGTCCGACGGCCCGCCCGCCGTGGCCGCCTCGCCCGACAGGTCCTTCACGTAGAAGGTGTCCGACAGGCTGCGCGCCGGGTGGTCCGGCGGCGTGTTCAGCGCCGTGAAGTTGTAGAAGTCGAGCTCGACCTGCGGCCCCTCGGCCACGCGGTAGCCCAGGCCGATGAAGATGTCGACGATCTCGGCGGCGATGCGGTCGATGAGGTGCCGGTGCCCGGGCGCGCGACGGCGGCCCGGGAGGGTCACATCGGCGGCCTCGGCGGTCAGGCGCGCGGCGGTCTCACTCGCGCCGAGCTCGGCACCGCGCGCGGCGAGCGCGGCCTCGAGCGCCTCGCGCACCTCGTTCGCGGCCTTGCCCGCGGCCGGACGCTCCTCGGCGGACAGGGCGCCGAGCCCTCGCAGCACGCCGGTCAGCGACCCCTTCTTGCCGAGGTACGCCACGCGCACCTCGTCGAGCGCCGCGGTCGAGCCGGCGGCCGCGATGGCGGCGAGCCCCTCGTCGCGCGTGGCCTGCAGTTCCTCGATCATGCCCATGGACGCTCGCTTCCCTCGTCCCGTGCGAATGAACGGAGCCGGCCTCCGCCCTCGGTATCGTCCCAAGGACGGGAGCCGGCTCCCGCGGTACCACCCTGGTTGGCCGCATCGTGCGCGGCCCGCTCAAGCCCGGACTTCCCATCCGGTTCGGCCTGGTATCGGAGGCTTCCGGCTCCCCTACACGCGCCGCGCTCGATCGCGCCCGGCGGTTCAGTTCGCGGCTGGTGGAGTGAACCGCGCTCGCCTCGCCCGCCGGGCCCCTTCCAGTCGTGGGGAGCCCTCCCTGGCGACGGTGCGTCGTGCTTGGCTTCGCGCGCCTCTCCGTCACTGCCTGTCGCTATGCGATTGAGGCAGGATTCTAGCACAGACACGGGCCGCATCCTGCACGGATGCCGAGACCCAGCGCCGTGCCTTCCCGGCAGCGACCACCGCCACGACGCGGCCTTCCACGGCCCCGCGGGCGAGCGGTTCCCGATCGGTGCTCGGGTTGGCATCGCCGCGTGTCGCGAGCGTGCCGTCGGCGTGCATCGCCACCACGCGGTGGAGCACGCGGCCGTACCCCTCGCGCCCGAACAGGATCACGTCGCCGGTGTGCGCGTCCGCGCCCTTGCGGACGATCGCCACGTCGCCGGCCTCCAGCGCGGGCGCCATCGAACCGCCGCCCACGAGCATCACGCGGTGCGTCGGCGCGAACGCCGCGAGCGCGACAGCGGCGACGGCCAGCGCCACGCGCCGGAGGACGGCGCGCACCTACCTCACCTGCTCGGCGTCGACGTACAGCGAGAGCTTCGCGTAGTCGCCGGCCAGGTCGTTGCCGGCGGACGCCGGCAGTCCGACGCCCACGCGCACCTGCGTGCGCGCGCCGGGCTGCAGCGTGACCGGGTTCGTGCGCAGGCCCGCCATCGTGCCCTCGTAGAGCAACGCCCCGTCCTCGGCGGTGACCTTGCAGGTCAGCGCGTTGAAGAAGTCGGTGATGCCGGCCTTCTTGACGGCCGTGACGACGAAGTCCATCGGTAGGGTCCCGTCGTTGACGACCGTGAGCGGCCGCCACTCGACCGTGCCCGGTGCCAGTGCGCCGATGCAGACCGCAGCGGCGGTCGGCTCGGCCGAGACCGCCACCGTACCGGCGGTGATCAGGTTGTCGGGCAC
>VAUM01000002.1 GCA_005774595.1 Actinomycetota bacterium | reverse complement strand
AGCGCCAGGCAGCGCTCCCCACACCGAGCCCCTACAGTCCCTCGAGAGGGGTGACGTCGAAGCGGAGGGGCAGCACAGCGTCGAGGACCTGACCGACCGGAGGCACAAGGGGCAGGTCCGACGGCCTCTCCGGCCCGAACAGGACTCGGACGAGTCGGTGGTCCTCGAGATCCAGTGCGACCGCGAGGCCCTCGCCCCCCGACTCCCACATCTGCTCGCGGTCACCCCGACTCATTCGGACGCTCAGCCTCAGGCCCGCTCGAGCGAGGCGCTCATCGATCCGGGGACCCAGCGCGCTCATCAGCGCGGCGAGGTCGTTGATCCTCAGGTTGCAGATGTGCTCGATGCGGAACCACTCCCCGAGCATGTGCACGTACTCGCCCAGCGGGCCTGATGCCAGGGGCGGCTGGCGCACCGCGCACTCGCCGTAGTCGCCGTCGGCCATGAGCACCTCGAGAAGTGCCGCGGCCGCCTCGGCGTCGCCGACGACGTGGAGCACTTCGAGGGTCTCCGCGGCATCGGCCGCAGCGGCGGGGACTGTGGCCAGCGCCCGGCCACGAGGACCCTCGTACACGCATGTGCGCTGCAGCGCACGACCGTAGACGCGATCCAGGTGCCCGGGGTGCCCGTCGAGCACGAGGTTCGCCGGCACGCCGTACTCGTCGATGATCGCCGCGTCCTCGGGCACACGCAACTCGCGAACCGCTGCCACGTCGTCGGGGGACGGCCCCGAGAACTTGCGCCTCGGCACGAACTGGGTGGTGCGGGCGCCGCAGATCTCGAAACCGAAACGGCGGTAGCGGTCGCGGTAGCCCCAGAGGACCGTGAGCGGCCGCTCAGTGGCGTCGAGCGAGTCGAACGCCTCCTCGAGCAGCCTCGCCATGAGTCCGCGTCGCTGGTACTCCGGTCTCGTCGCCACACCGGTGATCGCGATGGCGCCCACCGGCAGGCCTTCGATGAGCATCGTCATCGGGATCGCGGCCACGGTGGCGCAGATCCGCCCCGGGTTCGAGGTATCCCTGGCCACGAGGACGTGCTCCGCCGAGTCCGGCGAGCCGGTGCCGAAGATGTGGCTGTCGATCCCTGCCCAGTCCGCGCCGAACCGCCCTCGCAGGATGACCTCGTCCCACAGACCGAGGATCTCCTCGCGGTCGCTCGCCGCAGCTCGCGAGACGGCGAATCCGTCGACCATCAGGCTTCCTCGTCCATCTCGGCGATCCGGTCGCGAGCCTCCGAGACCTTGGCCAGCGCACTGCCGACCCTCTCGGCGACCGCGTAGTCGGACAGGAAGACGAAGTGCGGCATGGTCATCACGTCACCACACGCGCGCTCGACCTCGGGCAGGACCACGGAAGAGAAGTCGAGGCGTCCCGCTGCGATCGCCTCCGCGTTCGCGGCGCGGTAGACGGAAGGGTAGTTGCCGTCGACGAACACCGGGTTGCGGTAGAGCGGATAGTCGTAGCCTGCCCCTATCACGACGCCCTCGGCTTGCAGTGCCTTGAGAACAGTGGCCTTCTTGACCCCTCCCCAGTACGCCCGATCCAGCCTCACGATGTAGAGGTGCCGCGGGTGCACCTCCATCGCCGAGGCGTCGAGGCGGGTGAATCCCGGAATACCGTCGATGAGGAGGTCGAGCGCGTCGCAGGCGTCCATGCGTTTGCGCGTCTGCTCCTCGAGACGCTCCATCTGCGCCAGGAGCAGCGCGCTCTGGAACTCCGTGATCCGAAGGTTCGACGAGATGCTGAAGTGTCCCGGCGCGCCGCCCTGCCGGGTGCCGTGCCAGATGAACTCACGGAAGGCGAGCATCAGGTCCTCGTCGTCTGTCAGATAGACGCCGCCCTCACCCGCCGACATGTTCTTGTTGCGCTGGAAGCTGAAGACGGCGCCCATGCTGTGCTCGCCCGGATACCACCCGTCGCGCCGCGCGGCGTGCGCCTGCGCAGCGTCCTCGATCACGGTGATGCCGAGCGGCTCGGCCCAGCGCCTCAGCGCGACCATGTCGTCCATGAACCCACCGAAGTGGACCGGGATGACTGCCTTCGTCCGCTCCGTACGGACCTCGTCGAGCCGGCGGATGTCGAGACACATCGTCAGCGGATCTACATCGCCGAAGACGGGCACGCCCCCGGCCCGGATCACGCAGGCGGCTGTCGCCATGAAGGTGTACGGAGGGACGATGACCTCGTCGCCCGGTTCGATCCCGGCGATCGCCACCATGGCTTCGAGCCCCTGCGTGCAGCTGCAGCACGCGACTCCGTACCGGCGACCGTGCATCTCGGCGAACTCGCGCTCGAACCTGATCGTGTACCCGACCGCAGTCGACGCGGACGCGCACGCGTTCGACTCGCGCACCGACCTGACGACCCAATCCTCATCGCTGCCTGTGTGCTGCGGCCACGGCGCCACCGGCTCGTCGATCGTCTTCGGACCCCCGTCGATAGCCAGCCTCTCGGCCACTTGGCCCACCTACTCCCCGTCCTGCGCCGGCCGGGCCGCGTCACGCAGGACGAACTCGTCGATATCGTCGTCGTGCCGATGATAGTACGTGCACTCTCCGCACACGGGATGCGCGCTGAAGTCGCGCGTCACGAACATCCGGCGCAGCTCCGCAAGCCTTTCGCCGTTCCAGATCGCGCCGATCGTCTCCTGCGTCGCGTCTCCGACCACCGTGCCGAGCGACCAGTCGACCGGGCAGATCGACACCGATGCGTCCGAGTTCACGTTCAGCTCGTACCAAGGGTACGGACACGCCATCCGCGGCCGTTCGCGTTCCGCGACCTTGCCCAGTGTGAAGTCCTGCTCCCCCGTGTTGTCCCAGTTCATCGGGTCCTCGTGCACGATCAGTTCGTCCGCTATGCCCGCGAATCTGCGCTTGAACTCCTCCACGTCCGCGTCGGTGATCGCAGGGAACCGGCAGATCTTCACCGCGATGTGCGGCCTCGGCCGATCCCCGCGGATCTCGCGCAACAGTGCCACGTTTCGCTCGACCTTCTCGGCGAAGGCCCCACCGGAGTACTCGCGGAAGACCTCGTCGTTCGGCGACGTGTAGGAGACCATGATCCAGTCGAGGCCGGCGTCCACGAGCTGTGCCGCCATCGTGTCCAGCAGCGACCCGTTGGTGTTGACCCGGACCTCCTCGGTGACCCCCGCTTCTTTCGCATAGCGTATGAAGCGCGGCAGGTCCTCGTTGAGGAGCGGCTCGCCGTCCTTCCACAGCTTCAGCGAGCGGACAACGATCCCGTCCGATGCCAGACCGTCGATGATGTGCTTGAACGTCTCGAACGACATGGTCCCGCGCTGGCGAGGATCGTCCGGACCGCTCGTGCCGGTCGGACAGAAGCGGCACGAGTAGTTGCACCTGCTGGACGGGTCGATCGCCAGCCCCCACGGAGCGTCCAGCGGGAGGTGGTCGACGAGTCTGCTGCCGTCACCCAAGGAAGATACCTCGCATCCTGATCGTGTCGGCCCGAGCGCTACTCATCGTCGCCCGCGGGCTCACTCGCATCGAACGCATCCGACTCGAGGAAGCGCGCCGCCCGCGCGCTCTCCAGGCGCTCCCACAGGGCGCTGTCGAAGACCCTCTCGAACGCGATCTCGGGCATCAGCCGCCCGCCGTAGCGGCGCTTGAACTCCGCGATGGACCGCTCCTTGTCGCTCGGCGCGTAGTACGGCTGAGCGGCGGACCAGTTGATCCCCAGTTCGTAGAAGCGCGCCCCTCGGGCACGGCTGTCCAGGATCGCCTCCCACTCGAGCAGGTGGCGCGGCGGCTGCTCGCGAGTGAACTCCTCCAGGTTCGCCTGGGACCACCCGAAGACCAGCCCGTGGAACGCACCGCAGAACAGGAAGCTCGCCGGCTGTCCGCCGACGAACGCCACGAACAGCGAAGCGCGCTCCTCGGCGAGCAGGCAGCGCATCCATTCGAAGCTCGGCTCGGGCCGCGTCACGCGGCCGGCGGCAAGGAAGTGCGCACGGCGATAGCCTGCGAACATCTCGTCCGTCGCCGCTCCCTCGCCGGAGAATCGTTCCACCGTCACCCCGTCGCGACGCGAGCGGTTGATGTGCCTGCGGTGGTACTTGGACAGCTCAGCGGTCAGCGTGTCCTCGGGCAGCGCGAGGTCGATGACGATCGTGTTCTGCGGCTGCGCCTGGTATCCCTCGAGCAGCGGCGCGAAGGCATCGATGCCCGAATCGGCGCCACCCATGACGCCGATCGAGAGCGGGTGCCTGCGAAGCAGCGCGCGCGCGGCCCCGTGCTCCGCCGCGAGGGCGTGCAGCGCCGCGTAGGCTTCCGCCTGCGCACGACGCGCCGAACTCGGGCTGTCGCGTCGCACGGCAGGAGCGCCAAGCGGCTCGCCCGAGAACGAAGCGTCCACGAAGCCGATCCCCGCGTGCTCGATGCGACCCACGGCCATCGGACAGATCGCCTGCGCCACGCCGCGCTCGTCCACGAGCGCGAAGCTCAGCGGCTTCGCGTCCGGGTAGGACCGTTCGAGATAGGTGATGAAGTCGGATGAGTGGAGGTGGGTCGCCTCAGGGACCGACGCCACCCATTCGTCCCACCGTTCGCGCGGCACGTCGTGGAAGAACACCCTCTCCATCAGCGAACAGCTCCCGCCGCCACGTCGCAGATGCGCTCCACTTCGTCCACGTCCAGACCCTGATGCACGGGCAGCCACAGGCACTTCACGAACCGCGGCTCGAACACGTTGCGCGCGACGTCGAAGTGGTACACGCCAGTCACGACCCCGGCGGCCCGCAGCGCCGACTCCATCCGGCGCAGGTCGTCCTCCGGCGCGAAGAGCGGCACGATGTAGGGTACGGCATCGACCTCCAGGCCCTCCAGGTACTCGGGGCGGTCCGCGAAGCGGTCGCGGATCGCGCGGTAGTTGCGCTTGCGCGCCTCGATCGCGCCCGCGCGCACGGCCTGCGCCACCGCTCGCAGGGCGATCTTCGGCGGGCGCGCACGATCGTCGATGGTCCCGTATGTCATCTCACCCAGCTCGCGCGTGCGCCGGGCCGGGCCGGAGCCGTGCCCGACCTCCCACAGCCAGCGCGCGAGACAACCGGCGATCGGGCGGCGCGACGCCTCGCAGCGGCTGCGCGCGCGTTCGAGGAGCGCCTCGTCCGACGAGACCAGCGCGCCGCCGAGCAGCGACGGGAACAGCTTCGGGAAGCTGAAGATCGCCGCGTCGCCGATCGTCCCGAGCGGCCTGCCGCGGTATGTCCCGCCGAACACGTTCGCGCAGTCCTCGATGAGGTAGAGTCCCTCGGCGCTACAGCGAGCAGATACGGCGTCCATGTCCTGAGGGAATCCGTACTGGTGATACGCCAGCACCGCACGCACGCCCGGGCTGGGCTCCAGCACCGGGTGGCTGAAGCGATGCGCGGTGTGCAGCACGCTCTGGCAGATCCACCGGGGGACGAGCAGGGCGTCGTTGCGATCCCGCAGCACTCCCGTCGCCGAGAGGTGCTCGAGGATGATCCGCAGCGCCGCCCTTCCGCTGCCGGTCGGCACCGACGCGTCGCCGAGCACGGGCACGACGTCGGGCACCGCGCCCGCAAGATGCGCGAGCGCGCCCCATCCCAGTACCGGCGCCTCGTGGACCCTCATGTGAGCGCCTCCAGCGACTCCGCGATGCGAATGGGCCCGCGGCCGTCCACCAACGCGCGGGCACACTCGGACAGCCGCTCGCGCGCACGTGCGTCCGAGGCGAGCTCGCGCACCGCGGTGCCGATCGCGTCCTCTTCGGCGGGATCGACCACCAGGCAGCCGCCCTGCGCGGCTATGGCGTGTGCGAACTCCGACTCGTCAGCGGTCCTCGGCGCGACCACGGTCGGGCGGCCGAGGCACATGAGCTCGAGCAGCGTCGTGCCGCCCCCCGAAACCGCGAGGTCGGCGGATGCCATCAGGCGCGGCAGATCGGGAGGGTCGACGTGCACGCGCGCGTCGAACGCATCAGCACCGGGTACCTGCGGGTCGAGGCCCGGGACGCCGGGCCCGACCACCACGTCCACCTCGGCGCCGATACCGGCGTCGGCCATCTGAGCGAGTGCCCGAGCCGTCATGCCCCCGGCGTCGGACCCACCGAACAGCACCAGCACGCGGCCCGCATCGTTCCGCACCGCGCCGGCCGCGTCCCTCTCCGCCGCCACCTCCGGCCGCACCATGGAGAACTGCAGGCCTTCCGCCAGCCTCTCGCCGAGCGGGTGCTCGGGACGTGCCCACCCAGGCACGAACAGGTCGACGAACAGATCGATCCGCTCGTCCGCGAAGTCGAACCGGTCGAGAGCGGCGACTCGTGCCGCCCTGACGTCGGACACCGGCCCGAGCGACCGCGGCAGATCGAAGACGACGACGTCGGGGTCGGCCTCCTCGACCGATCCGGCGAGCCCTTCGAGCCTCAGGCCCCCGCCGTTCGGACACCATGCGCTGGCAAGAACGCGCACGTAATCCGTGTCGGGCGCCTGCACCGCCACATCGTGTCCGCGGGACCGCAGCGCTTCGGCCAGGGTCAGGCTACGCCTGAGGTGCCCCGTCGCATGCTCGGCGTCCGCGTGCGTGGCGATGAGGAAGCTGGGGCTCACGACCGCTCCAGCGCATCCCACGAGAGGGGCTCGTGACGCCGGATCGCGCGGACGACGCGGGAGCCGACGACGCGCTCGAGCTCCGCCGGCGCGAGCCCAACCCCGGGCCTCAGCACCGACACGTCGCAACGAGCGATGATCTCGCCCGCTTCGATGTCCCGGGCCGCGAACAGGCTTCGCCTGCCCCGGCGCAGGTGCAGATCCTCGGCGGGCGTCGGTGCCTTGACCGCGGAGCCAAGCGCCGACTCCACCTCGCGCACGGCGCGGACCATCTCCGCGAGCTCGTGCGGCTCCATCGCGAACTGGTGATCCGGCCCGGACAGCCCGCGATCGAGCGTGAAGTGCTTCTCGAACACGCACGCCCCGAGCGCTGCGGCCGCCACAGCGACGCTGGAGCCGAGCGTGTGGTCGGAGTAGCCCACGGGCAGGCCGGTCCGCTCCGCCATGGCGACCATCGCCCGGAGGTTCACGTTCTCGAACGCGAGCGGGTACTCGATCCCGCAGTGCAGCAGCACCAGGCCGCTCGCGCCCGCGCGCGTGCACACGGCGACCGCCTCGACCACCTCGTCCATCGTCGCGAGCCCGGTCGACAGCACGATGGGCAGCCCCGTGCGTGCGCAGTGCTCCAGCAGCGGGAAATGCACCATCTCGAACGAGGCGACCTTCAGGAACGGCACGCCGAGCGCGACAAGATCGTCCACCGCCTCCTCGTCGAACGGTGTCGCGCAGAAGTCGATGCCCGCCGCCTCCGCGTGGTCCTTGAGGATCGGCAGCCACTCCCCCGGCAGCTCGAGCTTGCGGTACATGTCCACGAGGTCCGTGCCGAAGCTCCCGAACTGATCGCCCTCGAGCGAGGCGATGGGGTCGCTGGTCGCAGCGGCGATCGCCTCGGCGCGGAAGACCTGGAACTTCACGGCATCCGCGCCGGCCTCTGCGGCGACGTCGATCAGCCGCTTGGCCTGGTCGAGGTCGCCGTCGTGGTTGCTGCCCGCCTCGGCGATCACGTAGCACGGATGTCCGGGGCCGACCTTCCTGCCTGCGATGTCGATGGTCGTGTCCACGGTCACCACCGCTTGAAGACCGGTCGGATGGGCTCGCCGTCGAGACGGTCGGGCAGATCGCCCGCAGCCACCGCTTCGGCGAGCACGGCGAGCGCAGCGTCGTAGGCGGCGAGCGTCCGCTCGATGTCGGCCTCGGTGTGCGCAAGGCTCAGGTTGTGGACGCCGATCGACAAGATGCCCCGCTTGAGGACCTCCTGCTGCCACAGGCTCTTCACCGTCAGCGCATCCCAATCGCCGACGGCGTCGAACTGGATCGCGGAGTGCGCAGGGAGACCTATGCAGCGCGTGTGGCCGTCCACGCCATGACGGGTCGCGAGCTCGTTGTAGCCGTCGAGCAGCAGCCGGCCGAGCCGCGCCATGTGCCCGATGACGTCCCTCTCGGCGTAGATCGCGAGCGCCGCCTGCGAAGCAGCCAGCGACAGCGCCTCTCCCCCGAAGGTGAACGAGAAGAACACCTCGTCCAGCTCACGCATGTACTCGTCCCGGCCGACAAGCGCGGCCATCGGCATGCCGTTGGCCATGCCCTTGCCGAACGTCGCGAGGTCCGGCACGACGCCGAAGTACTCCTGCGCGCCGCCCACCGCGAGACGGAAGCCGTTGACGATCTCGTCGAAGATCAGCACTGCGCCGTGCTCGTGAGCCAGATCGCGCACACCCTCGAGGAAGCCGGGCGACGGCTCGGCGATCGCGATCGCCTCCATGATCACCGCAGCGAACTCGCCGTGGTACGACTCGAGAACTGCGCGCAGGCTATCGAGGTCGTCGAAGTCGAACGGGTGCGTGAGATCCTTCACGCAGCCCGGGACGCCTTTGTCGCGTGTGGTCGTCCCGATGTACCAGTCCTGCCAGCCGTGATAGCCGCAGCACGCGATGCGTTCCCGGCCGGTCGCGGCGCGTGCCACGCGCACGGCGCCCGCCGTCACGTCGGAACCGTTCTTCCCGAAGCGGACGGCCTGGGCGCAGGGTATGGCGTCGACCAGCGACTCGGCCACTTCGACTTCGAGCCGGTTCAGCAGCGAGAACGACATGCCCTTCGCCAACTGCGCGCTGACGGCCGCGTCCACATGAGGGTCGCAGTAGCCGAGCGTGACCGCGCCGAGGCCCATGACGTAGTCAAGGTACTCGTTGCCGTCCACGTCCCACACGGACGCGCCCGAACCGCGATCCAGGAACACCGGCGCCACGCCGCGGACGTACTGGGTAGGACCCTTGCTCAGCGTCTGGGTCCCCGTCGGCACGATGCGCTCGATGCGGGACCAGAGCTGCTCTGAGACGTCGAGCCTGCGCGGCGGATACTGCTCCCGCGCCGCCGGGCCGTCGGCCGCCAGCGAGATCGCGTACCCCTCGTTGCGGACCACTCCCGAGTTGCCCGCGAACAGCGTCGGCTCGGATCTCCTGAGCGCCGCGATCTCGGCGACGCCGAGCGAACCTGGGGCGAACCGACCGAGAAGCTCTTCGACCACCGGCAGGTCCTCAGGCACGTCGACCACGATGCGCACGTCGGAGAGATCGTCCGGCAGCTCGAGCACCTTGCGGCGGAACTCCTCCGCGTGATCACGGAGGTAGACGGTCACGTGCTCACGCTCCGACCGCAGCGTCGCGCGGCTCCATGCGGTCTCCAGAGCCGCGAAGGTCACCGCCTCGGCGTCGAAGCCCTCGGGGAACGACGGTCCGGTGACCACCTGGTCGTATCCGCCGCCGACGATCTCCGCGACGACACGCTCGATCACCGCCGGGTCGATGAGCGGGCAGTCTCCGGTCAGCCGGACCACCACGTCGGCCCCCTGCCAGCGCGCCGCCCGGTAGAACCGGTCGAGCACGTCGTCGACACTGCCCCTGAATACGGGCGTCCCGCGTCCGCGAACGTATGCCGCAAGTTCGTCGTCCTCCGCCATGACGGTCGTCGCGAGGACGACTCCGTCGAGCGAAGCGGCACGCTCGATGCGGTCGAGCATGTGACCGATGAGCGGCTTGCCACCCGCCTCGAGCATCACCTTGCCCGGCAGCCTCGACGAGCCCGAGCGCGCCTGAACGACGGCCACGACCTTCATCAGCACAACTCCCATCGGGACGGATCCACCACGTCGAGGTCGTCCACCCCGAGGCCGTCCGCCAGCATCGGGTCGACCGGGGCGATCGACAGCAGCTCGGCCAGTTGCGCAGAGTCGTTCACACCGCAGACGACGACCGCCACGCCCTCCACCGATCTCACATGTCCGAGCGCCAGCTCCGCAGGCGTGAGTCCCGCCGCCTCGGCGCACGTACGGAACCGCTCCAGCGGCGCGACAGCGGCGCGAAGCGACGGGGGAACGGCATCGGGGGTCATGAGCAGCAGCCCCTGCAGGAAGGCCGAGCGCGCGTGCACCTCGACCCCGAGTCCCGCGAGGCGCGCGAGATGGCCGGAGTCGGAGAATCGCCGATCGAACACGTTCACGGGGACTTGCACGGCGTCGAGCTCGTATCCCCGGTCGAGGATCGCGTCGACCTGAGCCGGCGCGTATGCGGAGACGCCGATCCGGCTCGCGAGGCCCTCGTCCCTGATGGCGCGGAGGGCGTCGGCCACGTCGTCGGATCCGGGCGCCACCAGCGCGTCGGCGTGGTGCACCAGCAGCGCGTGCACACTGTCCCGCCTCAGTCGCTCGAGCGACCGCTCGAGCGAGTCGCGCACCTCGCGAGCCGTGGGCGTTCCGCCAGGCGTCTTCGTCACGACCCGCTCGCCCTCGCCGTGCGGGAGCAGACGACCGAGCAGCTCCTCCGCGTCCCCGTAGGCGGGAGCCGTGTCGAAGTATCGGACGCCCTCGGCGAACGCCGCTTCTATGATGCGCGCGACCTCATCGTCGGGCGTGCGGCGACCGGGCCCGCTGATCCCGTAGTCGAGACCGAAGCAGGCGGTGCCAAGACCTATGGCAGCAGCGCCGCCCACGCTCAGTCCTCCAGATACTTCTTCAGGCATACGGTGTCGTAGGTGTCCCACTTCCTGCGATCGATGCACTCGTACCAGATGTCCTCCTGCTCCTCGATCGCCTCGAGTCGCCCAAGGAACTCCGCGTCGTACCTCTCCTTCGGAATGATGACGACGCCTGTGTCGTCGCATACCGCGATCGCGCCCTCCAGGTAGGCGCGACGCTCTGCGACGAGCGACGGATCTGCGAGCGGACGGTCGGCGGTGTTGAAGCACCCCACGGGATTCGTGCCCGCGCACCACACCGGGTAGTTCTCGCGGATCAGCCGTGCCGCGTCCCGCATGTTGCCGACGACGACGACGGCCTCCGCCTGCCGGTACAGCACCAGGAACTTCGTGACCAGGTCGCCGAAGATCGCGCGCTCGCCGCAGTCGAACGCGTCCACTACCACGACCGCGCCCTCGGCAACGTCCCGCAGGCCCTCATGGCACGCCCAGTTGCTCTCGCCGTCGGCATACGCCCAGTGAACCGGCCCCACCCTGAAGTGCCCGCGGTTGAGCGCATGCACGCCCGGGATGACCCCTGTCTTGTCGAGGCAGTCGGCGACCTCGGTCGTCGACACCCGGTTCCTGCGGATGTAGTCGATGATCTGGTCCTTCATCGGCGATCGCCTCCAGTCTTGAACCGTTCGAACACGAGGTCTTCGGATGAGAACGACTCGTCCTTGTACACGAACACTGAGAACTCGAAGGGCATGTAGTCGTTCCGCAGTACGACGTTCCGCGACAGGCCGTAGGCGATGCCGAGAACCCTCTCGGGAGACGAGTAGAAGAGCGGGTCCTCGCGATAGTCGACTCGATCGGACAGGAAGTCCATCGCCACTCCGTCTCCGGACAGCGACAGCGCGCGCTCCATGACGGCCACGATGAAGTCGTACTCATCCATCCCCTCGAGCTGGTGGTTGAAGATCCCGGAGGCGACCACCACGTCGCAGGGCGTGGGAGGCTCGACCTCGAGCAGATCGCCCTCGATGAAGTCGACTCCGTCGCGGCCGTACTTCGCGCGGCCCTCGTCGAGGAACTGCGGAACGAGGTCGACTCCCACGTAGCGGTAGTCGTCCCCGTACTGCTCAGCGAGCACCCGGTTCAAATCACCGAAGCCGCAGCCAAGGTCGAGAACCGTGCGGCCCCGCAGATCGAAGCCGGAGGTCAGCACGCCGAATCGGACCAGCTGCTTCTCACCGGTCCACCCCAGGGACCGCGAATCGTAGCCGAAGCGTCCGTACCGTTCGCCGTACCGTTCGACCACGCTGCGCCTGTCCTCCTCGGGCATCGGCATCAGGGCATCCCCTCCACCAATCGCGACAGGTTGCCGCCTTGGATGCTGGCGAGCTTCTGCGGATCAAGCCCGCTCGCTATCTCATGAAGGCGCTCCCGAGCCTGGCGGGGCGCGTACTCGGGATGATCCGAGCCGACGCTCAGCCGCTGGTCGAAGGTGCGACACAACCACTCGATGTCGAGGTCGACGGAACTCCCCGCATAGCGGCAGAGGGTGAAGGAGAGGTCCACGATCACGTTCGGGAACGGACGTGCGGCTTCGGCGACCTCCAGGATCCGGACCGCGCCCCCGTGAAGCAGCACGAGCGGCGCCTCCGGCACGCTGGCGAGCAGCCCGCGCAGAGCGGTGACGTCGTTGCCCGCGTCGGCTCGCGAGTCTCCGTAGAAGTAGGTACACAGGAACGGCAGCAGTCCGCACGCCGCCGCCTCATCGACCAGCCAGGCCACCTGAGGGGCCGACACCTGGACACCCGACCGCCTCGGGTGGACCTTCACGCCGACGAATCCGAGGTCGCGATGGCGTTCGACCTCGCGGCGGACGCTCCCTGCGTTCCTGGCTCCGGACAGGTCGACCTCGGCGACAGGCATCAGCGTCTCGCCGAACGAGAGAGCCCGCCGGGCGAACGCACCGGGCTCGTACGCGCCCACGCCGATCAACCCGACCGCGAACGCCCGGTCGACCCCGGCATCCGCCATCTCGCTCACGAGACTGTCGAACCCGCAGTCCGCCTCGCGCAAGCCCGGTATCCAGGAACCGTCGAGCGTGGGATGCGTGCAGCTGTCGAAGACCAGATCACTCATAGTCGACCACCACAGTCCCCTTGATCTCGGCCGCGGCTCGCTCCAGCGCATCCGCCGAGACTGCCTCGTGCACAAAGTACCCGTGCCTCGTCGTGTCGTCCGCCGCGGGCAGTATCTCCTTGCCCGGGGCGACCGACAGACCTGCGTCCAGCACGTCCGGCCGAGCGATCACAGCCTCGAGGCCGGAGACGCGGGCGACTCGTCCCGGCGCGAAGTCGAAGAAGTCGAGTGCCACCCGCAGTTCCTGGTATTCGGGGGTGGGGTCGCCGCCGGCACCCGTCGCACACGCGAGCAGCTCGGTCTGCACGTCCACTCCGGACAGCCTGGGCACGATGTGGGACGAGATCCTCAAGCCCCCGCCCCGCGCGGCGATCTCGATGAGCTTGAACCCGTCGCCCGAGTGACGGTACTCCGCGTGCGTGATGCCGAACGGCAACCCGAGCGCCGCGACGACGCGATCGTTGAGCGCCCTCAGCTCGGCGTAGTCGTACTCGTCCGACTCACGCGAGTACACGAGCCGATTCGCCACCATGGGCCGGTGAGCGTAGTGCGACTTGCGCGACACTGCGAGCGATCGATGGGCTCCCGTGCCTTTGAACCCCTCGACCGTGAACTCGGGACCGTCGACGTACTCCTCGACGAGCAGCGAACCGTTGCGAGCGTAGCGCTGTGCCTCCGCGACCGCCGGACCGACGCCCTCCGGGGCCGCCACCAGGGTGACCCCCTTGCTCGCCTGGCTGCGTCGAGGCTTGACCACGACCGGCCAGCCGAACGCCTGGGCCGCGGCAGCCGCCTCTCCCACATCCGCGACCTCCGCGAAACGCGGGCACGGAAGGTCCGCTGCCACGCACACGGTGCGCATCACGAGCTTGTCGGTGAATGCGGTCGCCACGTCTCTGCCGATGCCGGGGAGACCCATCCGCTCTGCCACGAACGCGACCGTCGGGACCGCCACGTCACTCGCATCCGAGGCGGCGGCATCCACGGCATGCTGCTGCGCGACCGCGAGAGCGGCTTCGGGGTCAGATGTGTCGACGGAGATCCCGACGTCTGCCAGCGCGAGTCCCGGCGCGGCCGGGTCACCATCGATCGCCACGACCACGTGACCCGCGCAAAGCGCCCGCTCGATGAGCGGGACCTGGAGCGGTCCCGCGCCCACGATCAGCACTCTGCGGCGGCCAGAGGCGGAGTGAGGCGCTGTGATGTCGTCAGCGGTCATTCGGGTACCCCGAAGCGGCGGTAGACGGATTGTTCATTTCGTGAACATTCTAGGGACCGCCGCGGACCAGCGTCAAGGCGAGCCCGTGCCTCAGCCGATACCCTGCATCCGCGCCATCGACTGCACGTACGAGCCCTCGCGCGCGGACAGCTCCGCGAACGTCCCTTCTTCGACCACGCGTCCGTCATCGAACACGTACACGCGGTCGGCTCCCCGAACGGTCGAGAGCCTGTGTGCTACCAGCACGATCGTCGCCTCGCCTGCGAGATCGTCGATCGCCTTCTGGATGAGCGCCTCCGAGTGCGAGTCCAGCGCGCTGGTCGCTTCATCCAGAACGAGGATGTCCGGCCGGCGCACGAGCGCGCGAGCGAGTGCGAGCCGCTGCACCTGACCCCCGGACAACCTCACGCCGCGGTCGCCGACAACGGCGTCCATGCCCTCGGGCAGCTCGGACACGAACTCCGTCGCCTGCGCCTTCTCGAGTGCGTCGCGCAAGTCAGCATCGCTCGCATCCTGCGCTGCCCACAGCAGGTTGTCGCGGACGGACGCGTTGAACAGGATGGGGTCCTGCGGCACGTACCCGATCCGACCGCGGTACTGCACGACGTCGAACTCGCCGAGCGGCCGGCGATCCACGAGCACGCGGCCTTCACTCGGCTCGATCAGGCCCATGAGCAGGTCGACCGCCGTCGACTTCCCCGCCCCTGACGGCCCGAGCAGGGCGACGGTCTCGCCGCGGGCGACCCGCAACGTGACGTCTTCGAGCGTCGGACGCTCGCCCTCGTAGCGGAAGGAGACGCCCTCGAGCGCGACCCCCTCCCGGAAGCCCGCGTACTCCCGAGCGCCCGAGCGCATGCGCTCCTCACGCGCGCCGCGACGCAGGTTCTCGACCTGTTCGTAGCTCGGGAGGGAGTTCTCGATCTGGGCCTTCTGCCCGACGATCTGCCCCACGAGCGGCACGATCTTGAGGAACGAGTACAGAATCACGGTCACCGACGACAGGGGGACCTCGACCGCCCGGGCGGTCAGCAGCGACGCGGCCACGACGGTCAGACCGATGGGGTAGTAGGCGAGCGGGATGCCGGACGTGAGCACTTGGGAGCGGATGGCGGCCTTGCGGTGTGCGTCGAACGCAGCAGTCGCCTGCTCGGTCACCTGCCGCTGGTTGCCGAACCCAAGGACGACCTTCGCTGAGGCCAGGGCCTCGTTGACCGCAGAGATGTAGGTGTTGGCGGTCGCGGTGTTCTTCTGCCCCATCCCGTAGGACAGCCGGCTGAGCCAGACGAACGGCAGGCCGAGCGCCACGGCCGTGAGTACCCCCGCGATGGTGACCTGCCAGGAGATGAGCAGCGGCACGGTGAGGTACAGCGCCGCCTCGACAACGAAGGTCAGGAGGTACGACATCGCTCCGAGTGCGTCGCTGGCCACATTCATCTCGCGCGAGAAGGTGTTGAGCAGGACGCCTTGATCCCTGGACGAGAAGAAGGTCCAGCGCGCCGAGAAGAAGTCCTGGAGAGCGCCCACGACCAGGCGCCGCAGGAGTGAGTACTTGGTCCGCAGCATCACGTAGGTCGCGCTCAGGTAGATGCTGTTCCGCAGGAGATTCGAGAGGATGAAGGCCAGCAGCAGGGTCAGCAGAGTGGCTCGTATCCCCACAAACGCCATCGCACCCACGACCTTGGCCGTGACCTCGCCAGGATTCGCGAGCGCGGGATCGAGCACCACGTCGACCACGGGCGCGACCGAGACGAGCGCGAGCGTATCCGCGAGGCAGACGAACAGCACGACGCCCAGATTGACGATGAAGAGCCGCGGGTGCTCCCGGAACACCGCAGCCACGAACCTCACTGCCTTCACGGAGCAACTCCCTCGCCGTGCGGCAACGTACATGAACTGTTCACGCGATGAACATTAGACATCCGGCCAGCGCGCGTCAACACACGGCGGAGCCGCCAGCCTCCCGCTGGCGGCTATGCGAGCAGTTCGGGATGTCTCTTCAGCAGCCCGGCGGCGACGCGCGTGCTGATGCCACCACGCTCGGGATGCTCGACCACCGGCGAGAGAAGCTCCCAGCACCTGCGCTGCATCGCCGCGTCCTCGGGCGTCTCGACCCATGCCCCGCTGAGGCGCGCGTCCATCTCCAGCACCGCATCCACGATGACCTCGGGTGCGGAGTGGACGAGCACGACGCCCTCCTGCTCCAACCGCTCGTTGGTGTCGAGGATCGCCAGCCTGCGCTCGGCGATCTCGGCGAACGGCACGAGCGAGCCGTCCGCGGCTCGTCTCAGCAGTGCGGGGACGTGGATGTAGTTCCACCCCCACGTCTGGAACGCGCCGATCATCGAGTAGCTGGAGAACACGATGGGCCTGCGGAAGATGCCTGAGACCGCCCAGATGCCCGAATCGGTCCCGAAGTAGAAGCGGCACTTCGCGCCGAGATACAGGTCCATCAGGTCGGAGCGCAGGCCGCTGAGCGGATAGTCGATGACGCGAGGGTGGGTGGCCGGCAGCGGCGAGGCGACCACGCTCCCCATCCTGATGACCCAGTAGCCGAGCTCCGCGAGCGCCTCCGCGGCCGGGACGTGCGACTCGAGCGTCGCATCCCGGTGGCTCATGTAGCCCCAGTCCACAGCGGAGAACTCGGCGGAGAGGTAGGCGGGGTCTCGGACATGGAAGCAGACGAACTCCGCGCCCTCAGGGACCCCCAGCGCACGCAAGCCCCGCTGTCCCTCCGCCTCCTCGACCTCGGTGAACGCGAGGTGCGGCGGAGTCGATGCGAGCAGCCCCTCGATGTCCCTCCCCCGATTCTCGAGGATGGGGGCGATGTAGTCCTGGGCGTTGGGCAGCCTCCGTCCGATCGCCAGCGCGACCTGCGGCACCGCCGACAGCCACACCGGCCACATCCCTACGGCGCGCCCCCACATCCTGGCGAGCGCCGGATTGCTCACCTTGTCAGCGCAGAAGAAGAGGTCGATCGCGGGGGGATGGAGCCCCGCGTCCCGCTCGCAGAGGTAGACCTCTGTGTTCGAAGCGAAGTGACTGATCCGCTCGCTGCGCAACGGGGCAAGGCGCAGCAGCCGCAGCGGACGGACGACCCTTTGGAGCGCGAGCAACAAGAGCGCCGGCAACAGTGCGAGCGCGAGGGCCAGCGCCTTCGCCGTCTTGCGCGCCAGCACTGGAAGGCCTCCCTCGCGCAGCTGGTCGATCTGCGCGCGGACGAACCGTGCTGCGCGATCGCTCACGCCTCGACCGGAGCGTCGGGCGGAACGTGGATCCCGCACTTGCGGCGGGTCTGCCGGCGATGCTCGTTCAGCTCGTCGACGGTCATGTTCACCAAGTCAGCGATCTTGGCGATCTTCTCGTCGGTCGAGAAGTTGATCCTGTCCCATTCGAACGCCCGGAGCACCATCAGCTCGAAGGGCGTGAACTCATCGGTCCCGATGAACGCGTATCCGAACCCGAAGTAGCGCGGGTCGGTGAAGCTGAAATCGTCCGGGAGCAGGCCCTGCTCCTGCGCCACGCGATACAGATCGGTACCGGGCAGCGGCGTCGCGATGTGGAAGTTCACGAAGTCGAAGTCGCACTCCTCAGCGAACGCGAAGGAGTCCCTGATCTCCTTGAACGTCTCACCTGGGAAGCCGATGACGAAGTTCCCGCCGATCGTGATCCCGAGTTCGCGGGCCTTGCGCACGATCGGGGGCACGATCTCGAGCTTCAGCGGCTTGCGGATGATCTCCTTGAGCACACGCTGGGAGCCCGACTCGACGGAGATGGTGAACTGCTCGCAACCGCAGGCGGCCATGAGCTCCATGAGCTCGTCATCCAGATGCCAAGCCGACAGGGTGACGACCTTCCAGCGCAATCCCGGCCACCGTTCGGCCATCCCGCGCATGATGACCTCTATGCGCTCCCGATCCGCGAGCAGACAGTCGTCGATGAACGAGAGGTCCTGCACTCCGTAGGTGTCCACGAGGTAGCCGATCTCCTCGAGCACATCCTCCGCCGGCCGGAACACCACTCGCCTGCCGCTGACGGTGCGGGTCGCACAGAAGATGCAGTTGAACGGGCACCCGTAGGAGGAGACGAGAGACGCCATCGGCACCTTGGAGTTGTACTGATAGTCATGAGTCCGCTGGTTGATGTAGGGGCTCAGGTCGATCAGCGAGTAGTCGGGCTTGACCATCTCCTTGACGTCCGAGATGTACGACGCGACCGGCCGGATGACCAGCTGCCCACCCGAACGGAAGCCGACTCCCGGCAGGTCGGCGACCGCTTCGACGCCGCCCGACAGCAGCGCGGTCAGGAACGGCACGGCGCGCTCCTCGGCATGACCGAGGAAGATGCAGTCCACGTTCTCGTCCTCGAGGGCCGACTCCGGCAGCACCGTCGGGTAGACGCCGCCGAGCACCGTGGTGACACCCGGAACCGACTGCTTGGCGATGGCGAGGGCGGCGTGGCTCTGGCGCGCGTACTCCACCGACAGGCACGAAACGAGGACTGCGTCCGGCGCCAGGTCGGCAAGGCGCTGACCGAGCCCTTCGAGGGAGAGATCCTCCCCGTTGCAGTCGATGAGGTGGAGATCGAAGTGCGGCTTCAGGATCGCCGTCAGTATGAGAGCGGCGGGAGACACCATGATCCACGTGCGCTTGTCATGCCAGCGCGAATTCGGGATCACGAGGACGAGCCGGTCCTTCGACGCCGCGTTCGGATCGTGTGTGCTCACTGAGTCTCAACCACCAATCGCTGCCCGCCGGCGAGGTCGCGGAGCATAGCATACCGAGCGTCCTGCGCTGCCGGAAGGCGTCCCGGCCGTGCGTCGTGCACCAGACACAGCCGGCCCGCGCGCACCCGTCGGGATCGAACGGCCCGACGCGACCTTGACTCAATCACTCAGGGCTGCCTCCGCACAGACCGTGAGACGGATCCCGTCGGCCAGCGACGTGAACTCGAAGTCGTCCAGCAGTCCCTGCAGACGGCCTCCGTCGTAGCCGGTGTCGACACGGGGCCTGGTGCGCGACCTGCTCTCGACCGCCGGACGCGCGCCGAGGGCGGACGCGATCGCGTCGAGCACCTCACAGTACGAGTGACTCACGCCACTGACGGCGTTGACCACTCCGGACGCGTCGGACAGCGCGAGCCTGCGGATGATCTCCGCCAGATCCCCGACGTACAGGAACTCGCGCGTCTCGGTCCCGTCGCCCCAGAGCGTGATGCGACGCCCGGCGCTCGCCGCCTTCACGAAACCGCTCGGTCCGTAGGCCTCCACGGTGTCCCCGGGCCCGTAGATGGCCGGCGGACGGAGTACGATCAGCCGCTCGGTCTCGCCGCCGAGGGCCTGGAGGATCAGCTGCTCCACGCAGCACTTCGCGATGCCGTAGTACGAGGAGGGGCTGATCGGGGTCGACTCGGCGATCGCCGTGTCCGCCACGTCGTCCCCGTACACGGAGACGGAGCTGACGTACACCACCTTGGATACCGGCACGAGCTCGAGCGCCCGACAGACCGCCGTGCCGATGGCGATGTTGGACTCGAACGTGTCGACGGTGTCGCCGAGCTCCTTCTTCACCGCTGCAGCAACGACGAGCACGCTGTCGGCCGAGAGCAGGTCCGCCACGCGGCGCGACGCATCGCGACCCAGAAGGTCGACCTCGGATCGCGAAGGCGCAACGTACTCAACCTCGGGTGAACGGTCGGCGAACGCCGCCGCGATATGACGGCCGACGAAGCCTCCGCCGCCGAGAACGACCACGCGGCTCGGCACGCCCGATCGCATCACACGAACCCGAGGTGGTCGAGGTCGGCTCCCAGGTACTCGAGAATCGCCTTGTTCTTGGTGTTGGAGACGCAGTGATGGTCGCAATCACGCGACGGATCGATCCTGAAGAAGCGCGACTTGTCGGAGAACCACCAGTCCCTGAAGCGAACGTCGGCTATCGAGCCGAGGAGCCCAGTTTCCAGGTTGTACGCCTTGTCCTGGCACGGATACACGTTCATATCCGCACCGATGACCATGAGCACCTGCTGCATCGGGCACCAGGAGTAGTCCTTCGAGAACCGAGCGTCCAGCTGGTGGAAGGCATCGAAGACCTCGAAGTCAGCGGAGGCGAACTCCTCGGTGGCACGAGCGATCTGGTTCTTGACCAACTCGAAGATGGGCTCGTGATAGGCGTTGTTCTCAGCACTGTCGTCGCCTATCACCACCGCCGAGACCTTGACGCTGTCGATTCCCGTGTCGCGCAGCCGCGCTATGAGTTCGTGCACGTGCGCCGCGTTCTCCCTGTCGACGATCATGCTCGCGCCCAGCCTGCATGGGCCGCCGTACCCCTTGAACGCCCGGAGGTTGTCCAGCACACGCGTGAACTCGCCGTGCTTCACGCCGCGGTACCGCGAGTAGCTCTCGTCGTCCCAGCCGTCGATGGATACGCGGACCCAGCTCGCCTCGTGCGCGAACAGCTCGGCGGGAGCACCTCTCAGGTTGCCGCCGTTGGTGAGCGAGGCGATCTTCACCCCACCGCTCACGAGACCTTGAGCGGCCTCCAGCAGATGCGGGTAGACGAACGGTTCCCCACCCCCGCTGAAGGTCACGGCGCGAACGCCCATCCCGACGACGTCCTCTACGATCTCCAGCATCTTGTCGCGCGGGATCTCATCGCGGACATCCATGTCACGTCCGAGCTGCAGCTCACCCACCCGGTAGGCGCAGTAGCGGCAGTTGTGGTTGCACGCGTTCGTCGGCTTGATCCGGATGTGGACCGGAGGCAGGAGGTCGCAAACCTCCCGGGGGAGTGAGTCGAGCTTCTCCTTGAAGTGGAACAGCTTGTAGTTCGTGTACAGAAGACCCACTGGTGCACCTCTACTCGAAGTAGATGAACTCGTAGTCGCCGGTGTAGCCGAAACGCTCGAAGAGCCAGACCCACTCCTCCGGCGTGAAGAACGCCTCTGCGGTCAGCGCCCAGCACTGCAGGTTGAACAGCTCCGCTTCGTTGCGGTAGCCCTCGACACAGATGTGTGCCGCCTTGCCCACGCGCTCGATCTCGCCGAGAGCGGCCGCGAGGTCGTACACGCGCAGGTTGTGCAGGGTCGTGTTGGAGACCACAAGGTCGAACTGGTCGTCAGCGAAGGGGTAGGGATCCTGGGCGCGGTGGACCTTCAGGTACGGTCGCACCTCCTCCTTGGCATTCTCGATAGCGTATGAGGAGATGTCGATCCCGGCGACAGTGATCCCCGGGAGCAGCTTGGTGAGCTCGTAGAGCCAGAAGCCCTTGCCGCAACCGACGTCGAGCACCGACGAGTCCGCAGTGAGCCCGTACGCCTCGACGAGTGCGCGGGCGACGGGCTCCCAGCGGCCGTCATACCGATACCCGCCGAAACCGTAGCGCCGGTCGCCGTCCCAGAAGGCCTCGTCGAAGCGCCTCGCGACTTCCATGCAGTGCACCTTGTCGTCGACCATCCGGCCGACGTAGTCGCGCGACGTCTGCTTGTGCACGGGGGTGACGAACTCCCGCAGTTGTCCCATACGGATCCTCCTCGCCTAGAACGGGCCGTGGAACGCTGCCGGCACATCGCCGATCGCCGGGAGCTCCACATCCAGCCCCATCTGCCTCAGCGCTGTGCGCCCGATGTCTTCGGGGGACGGGTAGTACTCGTCCTCGAGCGACGCGGCCGTCGGAGCGGGCGCTTCCGGCCACGTGAGACGTGCGGGCGGCGCAGCGAGCGGGACTCCGGCCTCGGCGACCGCCGCGACCACTTCGGCCGAGACGCTCGCATGCCGCCAGTCGGCGTCTACGACCACGAGCCGAGCCGTCTTGCGAACCGAGTCCACGACAGCAGCGGTGTCGAGAGGACGCAGCGACCTCAGATCGATGACCTCGGCGCTCACGCCGACCTCACCGAGCGCCTTGGCTGCGCGCTGAGCCTCAACGACCATCTGCGATGTCGCGACGACGGTCACGTCGCTACCCTCGCGCACCGTCTTCGCCTGCCCGAACGGCACGGCGTAGCGACCGGATGGCACATCCTCGACCAGATCGTAGAGTCGCCGGTGCTCGATGATGACGGCTGGGTCGTCGCCTTCCATCGCCGAGATCAGCAGGCCTTTCGCGTCGTAGGGTGAGGCCGGCGCGGCCACCTTGAGACCCGGTATGTGAGCGAACAGGGCGTGCATGCTCTGGGAGTGCTGTGGGCCCTGGCCCCATCCGCGCCCTACGATCATCCGGATGACGATCGGGACCTTCTGCACGTCTCCGAACATCCAGCGCCACTTGGCCGCATGATTCACGATCTGGTCGAGCGCAAGGAGCGTGAAGTCGACGCGCTGGTTCACCATGACCGGTCGCATCCCCTGCTGGGCCGCTCCGATCATCAGCGCGACGGTGGCGTTCTCGCACGCGGGCGTGTCGAACACCCTCTTGCTGCCGAACTCCTCCGCCAGGCCGGCCGTGCTGCCGAACACGACCTTGGGGTCCGGCACTCCGAGCCCGAGCACGAACACGCTCGGGTCCTCCGCGAGCTTTACGGCGAGCGCGTCGCGTATGGCCTCGCTATACTTCACGCCACGCATCCTCCCAGGTAGGGGCTGGCGAAGCACTCGCGAACCGCAGCGCGGCGTCGGTCTCACGGAGGAAGCGCAGCGCCAGTTCCTCGCGCAGCTCCGCAGGCACGAGCGGAGTCAGGCGATCCACGGGACAGCGCGCCTTCCACTCGTCGACCTCAGCGACGCTGCGGTATCCGAGATGATCGTCTTCCTCGGGTCCGACGTGACCCCTCCATCGGTATGTGAGCGCCTCGATGAAGGATGGTCCGCCGCCGGCCCTCCCACGCTCCACTGCCTCCGCAGCTGCACTGCGGACCGCGACAACGTCATTGCCGTCCACTCGGGTCGCCGGAATGCCGAAGCCTTCGACCCGCTCGTGGATCGGGATGTCGGGCTGGCGCACGTGCAGCGGCGACTGCGACGAGTAGAGGTTGTTCTCGCAGACGAAGACCACTGGGGCGCGCGTGATCACCGCCCAGTTCACAGACTCCGCGAAGATGCCCTCCTCGACAGCGGCATCGCCGAATGCAGCGACCGCCACGCGCTGCTCGCCGCGCATCTTGAACGCGAGCGCCGAGCCCACCGCATGTCCGATCGTGCCTCCGAGGATGGACGACGAGCCCATGAGTCCGACATCCAGGTCGATGAGGTGCATCGAACCGCCCCACCCCTTCGCGCATCCGGTCGCCCGTCCGAAGAACTCCGCGACCATCGCATCGAGATCGCCGCCCTTGGCGAGATACCACCCGTGCGTGCGATGCGAGAAGTGGAGCACGTCGTCGGGGCGCAGCACGTCGCACACGCCCACCGGCGTCGCCTCCTGCCCTATGCAGAAGTGCGTCGGAGTACGCATCTCACCGGCGGGGTAGACCTCCCCTATGCGCTCCTCGACGATCCGGATGCGCAGCATCGCTGAGTAGAGCCGCAGGAGATCCGACTCGGCGAGCTGAGCGTGCGCATTCGTTTCTGCCACAGCGTCCGTCCCTAGATGAAGTTGACGTGTTCCGAGGGATGCGTGAGCTCCCACAGGTACTCATTGATGTGGTCCATCCGGCAGTTCACACGGCACTCGGAGGTGTCCAACTCCTCGGCGACCCAGCGCATGAGCTGGCGCCTGCGCTCGCCGGTCCAGATCGTCTCGAACGTCGCATCGTTGATGTTGCCCACCTCGAAGCGCTCCTCGCCAAGATGGGCCGAGCACGCCCATACCCCTCCAGCCGTGGACACGTACGCCCAGAACGGCAGGGCCAGACAGCGTTCGTAGCAGTGCTCCTGGCTGTCCCAGCGCTCCATGGTGTCGACCCGCGCGATGACTTCGAAGCCATCGCCGGAGAGGGTCCGAGCCTCCTCGAGCTGCGGCAGGTAGTCCGAGTAGCGGATGTCGGCGTACTTCTGCGTGATGCTCGACGGATGCTGCGAGTACGGCTTGACCACGAGGTAGTCCATCCCGATGTCCTTGGCGATGCGCGCCAGGGTGACGACCTCGTCGGCGTTCTCCGGCAGCAGCAGCAGCTGCATCCCGAGCGTGCACGAGTGCCGGCCCGCGCGACGTGCATCGGCCGCATACGACATGTTCTCGATGACGCGCTCGAAGTCGCCTTCGGAGGCGCCCTGCACCTCGCGATACGTGTCCGGCGTGCCTCCCGCGATGCTCACCTTCGTCCACGTCACGCTCGGGAGCATCTCGTCGCACATCTCGCGATCGAGCAGCACGGCATTGGTCGTCAGTGCCACATCGATCCCCGACGCCTTGGTGTGGTTCACGATCTCGGCGATGCGCTTGTGCAGCAGCGGCTCGCCCTCGCCGGCGTACAGCACGCTGCGGACGCCGAGGCGTCCCATCTCCGTGAGGCGTTCCTTGAGCAGGTCGGCGTCGAGGAAGCCGGCACGGTATCCGACGAAGTCGAGCGCGCAGAACGCGCATCTATGGTTGCAGTAGCCGGCTGGCGAGATCTCGACGTACACGGGATAGACGTCCCGTCCCGCGAGCCAGTCGGCCACCCGGTCGGGATGGTAGATCAGCTTGTGGGAGTCGATGCGGAAGCGGTCGCTCACGCCGGTCCTCCCGCCGCGACCTCGTCGGCGATGCGATGGCAGATCCCGTGGTGCACGACCTCCACCTCGCCGTAGTCATGCGAGGGTACGTGGAAGTTCACATCGCCGCCGCCGCGCAGCGGGTTGTCGGGTGCGAATCCGGACAACGTGACGATGCCGCAGCCCGCCGCGCGCGCAACCGACACGGCGGCCAGGATGTTGGGCGAGCTGCCCGAGCTGCTGATCGCGACGAGCACGTCGCCGCTGCGAGCGAATCGCTCCAGCGGCTCGGCGAAGACCCGCTCGTATCCGAGGTCGTTGCCGATGCAGGTCAGCAGGGAGGGGTCCGTGAACGCGAGAGCGCGGATCCGGCCGTTCTTGGTGAGGTCCGCCGACATGTGACTCGAGATGGACTGGCTCGCGCCGTTGCCGATGAAGTAGACGCACCCGCCCCGAGCCGCCGCATCGCGCAACATCGCGACCGCACGCGACACACCCTCTTCCGGCGAGAGCGCGGCCGCCGTCGCATCCGTCACTGCGATGCGCCCGAACAGGGCGGCGATCGAGCCGAAGCCGCCTATCCTCTCGGTCTCCGTCACCCGCGCCACCGCCCTCTCACTTGAGTAGCGTCACCACGTACTTGAACAGCGCGGTGGGGTCGACCGCGCTGCGGTTGCCCACCGTCAGCACCTGCATCGCGCCGACGGCGTTGCCGACGAACCCCACGATGTCCATCGGCAGACCCTTCTTGACGCACGGCGCCGTGATCGATGAGAAGGCGTCTCCAGCGCCGATCCTGTCGACGACCTCGGCAGACAGCACGGGCACCTCCGTGAAGCCTGTCGCCTTGTCGTAGGCGATGGACCCCTTGTGTCCACGCGTGATCACGACCCGGTCGCACTTGAGCTTCCGCCCGATCGTCACGATGAGGTTCTCCACGTTCGACGTGCGGTCGTGGCACGCGAGCCTGACCTCGGGCTCGTCGATGCAGATGTAGTCGGCGCGACGGTACTTGGTCACGTAGTTGAATCCGAGGTTCGCGCTGTTGCTCTGCACGTTCAGTGCGAGGAACGACGCCTTGTCCTCGAGCGTGCGGCGGATGCGCGGGGTGACCATGCCGTGGCCGAAGTCGGCGACCAGCACGACGTCGAACTCGGACACGTGCTCGGCAAGCCACGCGAGGATGCTGCGTTCGACAACCCGCGACAGGTAGTCCGAGTCGGCGAGATAGCAGATCTCGAACAGCTTGGTGAGGAACGTGGGGTCGAGGAACCTGCGCTTGACGACGGTCGGGACGCCCGACTGCTCGAACAGCTGGACGTCGACGTTGCCCGCGATGTGCTGCCTGACGAACGTGCCGTAGTCGTTCGACGTGCCAAGGCAGCTGACCAGCGTCACGTTCTCGCAGAATCCCGCCACATGGTTCACGGCAGCGAGGACCCCGCCCGCGAAGCGCTCTTCGCTGATGTAGCGCGTCGCGATGATGTTGTCCTTCTGGGCTTTGCCCATGCCGGCGACGTAGCAGTACTCGTCGACGATCACGTCGCCGACGACGAGCACTCTCAGGTCCTTGAGGGACTTGAGCGCCGAGATGACCTCGTCAGCCGAATGCCGCCCCTTCATGTCGTCGAGGAACTCGCGCGCCTCGGCCGAGAACGGTGCGAGGTAGCGGTTGATCAGCGCTGACGAGCTGAAGGTGATCTCATCGGTGAACTGGAGCATGCCGCCAACGCTGCGGACGGCCTCCTCCTCCTCGACGATCTTGCCGGTCACGTCGTCGGACGCCTCGGCGTAGTCGCTGCCCTTCACGTAGATGCTCGGGCGGATCCTGCGGATGGTCTCGACCGCCGTCGGCCACTCGTTGACGGCGACGTAGTCGACGACCTCGAGCGCGGCGATGCTCTCGGCACGCAGGTCCTGCTTGAAGACCGGGCGGCCCGGACCCTTGTGCACGTGCTCGTCGCGCGTGAGCGTCACGATGAGCACGTCGCCCTTGTCCTTCGCGGCCTCGAAGTGCTTCATGTGGCCCGGGTGCAGCATGTCGAACACGCCGTGGCACATCACGACGACCTTGCCATCGGCCTTCAGCCGCTCGATGATCGCCGCGAGTTCTTCGATCGTCTTGACCTTGCGGCTCTTCTCGCGCGTCATGCCCCTTCACCACCATCCGCCGAGAGGTGCTCGAACCAGTCCGCCGTGGCGACCTCTATGCTCTCCGGAGTCCAGACCGGCGCCTCGCGCCAGTACTCGATGTTGCGCAGCATCTCGGCCACGCCGTCCTCGAGCGAGACTTCGGGCACCCAGCCGAGCGTCTCGCGGATGCGGGTCGTGTCGGCCCACGTCACGTCGGGCTCGCCTGGGCGCTTGGGGACGTGAACGACCTCGCCGCCGAGCAGCTCGACCAGCCGGTTCACGCTCTTGGGGTCGGAGTTGCCGACGTTCATCGCCACACCGGAGACGTCCGACTCGGCAGCCATGACGAACGCCCGCGCGACGTCGCGCACGAACACGAAGTCGCGTGACTGGGTCCCGTCGCCCACCACGGTGAACGGCTGCTGCGCGAGCTTCTGCGCGAGGAAGACCCCGAACACCGCTCCGTACGTGCCGGACGTGCGCGAGCGCGGGCCGTAGACGTTGAACAGCCGCAGCGCCACCACCGGCAGGCCGTACACCTGGCCCCAGTGCAGCACGGTCTGTTCGCCGAGGTACTTCGTGAGCGCGTACGGGTACTGCGGCCGGGCCTCGGCGTCCTCTCGCGTGGGCGTGGAGTCCGGGATGCCGTAGCACGACGACGACGCGGCGTAGACGAGCTTGCCGACGCCAGCGTTGCGCGCCTCCTCGACGACGCACGCGGTGCCGAGGACGTTGGCGCGGTAGTAGTCCATGGGGCGCTGGATCGACGGGACGATGTCCGCGAGCGCGGCCAAGTGGAAGACGGCGACCGCGCCGTCGAAGAGCCCCGCGATCGCGCCCGCGTCACTGACGTCCGCGCGCACGACCCGCAGCCTCCCGGAGGCCAGGCCCTCGAGGTTCTGGGGACGCCCGGTCGAGAAGTCGTCGATGACGACGACCTCGTTGCCCGCGGCCAGGAGCATCTCGGTCAGATGGCTGCCGACGAAGCCCGCGCCGCCGGTCACGACGGCCTTGTTGCCAGCCAGCCTCATGCCGGCCCCTTCCCGTACGGGCCACGTTGCGGGCGCCTGCGGTCAGGGCATTGTACAATCCCTGCTCGGCCGCGCGGCCGCGCATGCGGACCGCGGGCCTCGACATACGCA
>VAUM01000001.1:1265-29954 GCA_005774595.1 Actinomycetota bacterium | reverse complement strand
CGAACGGCGTCACGGGCAACCACTTCCCGCGCGGCTGGGTCAAGAACGCGGGCGGCTACTTCGGCGCTGCGCAGACCGATGGCACCATCAACGCCGCTGCGGTGCAGACCGACCTCATCGAGCACGTCGCGTACTCCCGCTACCAGCAGAACAACGCGTACGGCTACGACGCGAACGGCCTGTCGTATCCCTACCAGGCCAGTCGCACCGTGCCGGAGCGCCTCAAGGGCGGCGCGTACTCGTACCTGAAGGCGCCGCGCTGGGCGGGCGACCCGATGGAGGTCGCCCCCTGGGCCCGCCTCGTCGTCGCCGGCGAGTACCCGATCGACATGGCCGCGCCCGAGCCGCTCATCGACGCCGCAGGCACCACGCTGCAGCAGGTCGCGTCGCTCTACACCAAGGGCGCCGGCCTCGACCCGAAGATGATCCATCCGGATCTTGCGGTCGCATGCGTGCGCGCCGGCCTCGCCGAACTGTCCGTCACGCTGAACCTCGGCAACCCGGGCGATCCGCAGACCTACACGGTCTCCGACGCGCCGACGGGCGGGACGAACCTGTTCATCGACGACCTGCCGTACGCGACCATCGTCGCAGCGTACCAGGCCGCCAGCGCCGTCATCATCGACGGCGGAGTCGCGCCCCTGGTCACCTACATCGCCACGATGAGCCTCGGCCTGTCGACGATGGACCGGCTGCGCGCCCGTGCGCTCGAGTCGGCGTTCATCATGATCTGGATGATGGGCATGCCGAGCAAGCCGGCGCTCGCCGCTCAGGCCATCACGTGGGCGAACAACGGTTGGGTCAGCCAGCTGGCAGCCGCCGCGGGTGACACCTACACCTACATCGCCACGCCGGCCGACGGCCTGTCGCACACCGGCATCGGCGGCACCGAGGCGCCTCGCGGCGCTCTCATGCACATCTGCACCATCGGTGGCGACGGCAAGATCGAGCGCTACCAGTGCATCGTGCCGACGACGTGGAACGCCTGTCCGCGCGATGCCGGCGACGTGATGGGCCCCATGGAGCAGGCAATCGTGGCTCCGGGCACCGGAGCCGGCTTCCCGGCGCAGTCGGCGGTGGCATATGCTGCCGACGGCGGCGTGCTCTATCCGCCGGTCAGCGGCGGCGGTCCCGTCGCCACACAGGGCGGCGTCGAGGCCCTGCGTATCGCACAGTCCTTCGATCCGTGCATCGCTTGCGCGGTACACTAGACAGGAGGTGAGCAGGATGAAGAGACTCAGCATCGTCGTCCTTCTCGCGTTCGCGCTCGTCCTCCTGTACGGAGGGGTCGCGTACGCGAACTTCGGCCCGCACGGCGGGTACTCGGACGACACCGACGCATGCGCCGGCTGTCACCGGGCCCACACGTCGTTCTCGCCGCTCACGTGGACGGACAGCAACGCCAACTCGCACAGCGCGTTGCTCGTGTCGTCCGCCAGCACGATCCAGGAGTTCTGCTACGCGTGCCACGGCGACACCGCTCCGGGCGCCTCGACCAACGTCGAGTCCGGCATCTTCGACGCCGGCCCGAGCTCCACGCTGGGCACGTACATCACGAACTCCACGCTCAACGCCGGCCTGAACGGCGGCGGCTTCTCGTTCATGGCGACCACGGGTGCGGCTCCGTTCACGCCCGTCACGTCGGTGCACGAGTGCGACGAAGTCGCTCCGGGCATCCTGTGGGGCGACGGCCTTGCGGCCGACACCTCGTGGACGCTGAAGTGCACCGACTGCCACGACCCGCACGGCTCGACCAACTACCGCCTCCTGAAGGACACGGTGAACGGTCACGCGGTCGGTGGCTACGACACGAACGACGTCCCGTCCCCGTACGTGATCTCCGCCGAGGAGAACTATCCGGCGGGCGGCTGGCTGCTGCATGAGGCCGGCGCCGGCCAGATGGCCACGTACACGCCGAACTACACGGCCGAGGAGTACGCGTACCTCGCGCCCGACACGAGGGGCTTCCTCTCGATGTCGGCGTGGTGCTCCGCGTGCCACGAGCGGTACTACGACAAGGACGACACGACCGGCACCGCGGTCCTGCCGTGGGATATCGCCGGCGCCACGACGTACGACTACCGTGGCTTCGAGTCGGATCCGGCGTCCGGTGCCGCCAATCTCGGCGCGCGCGCTCGCCATCGCCACCCGGTCAACGTCACGTTGGCCGCGGGCGTCGGCGCGGGCCGCTCGCTCCAGCGTGAGGTCGTGACCTCTACGCTGCTGCCGCTCGAGCAGCAGCCGGGTTCGACCAACGCGCGCGGCACGTGGGACTTCCAGGACTACCTGGGCTGCCTCACCTGCCACGTGGCTCACGGCTCGTCCGTGACCATGACCGGCTGGGCGGACTCGAGCCTCATGACGAGCCCGACCGCGTCGGTCACGTGGTACCCCGAGCTCGACAACGGCCGTGCTGACGGCGGGCTCGAGGGCAACGGAGACGGCGTCAACCCGACGTTCGACTCCGCTCTCCTGCGCGCCAACAACCGCGGCGTGTGCGAGAGGTGCCACAACAAGTAGTTCCAGTTCGACGTTCCCTTCGGGGAACGGTTTCGACGGGGACCCCGGGCCGGCAAGGCCCGGGGTCCCCCCGCATGAGGGCCGGCAGGCCACCCGGCGTGCAGGAACGCGCGTTCGACCGTATAATCCAAGGTTGGGCCGCGTCCTGCGGGCATCCGGCAGTGTCGGCAGCAATGACCCTTCGTCACGCGAAAGGGCGGTACGAAGCCAACGTGACCCATCCCGGCAACGGCCTTCCGACGTCGGCCTACCGTGCGCTCGGACTGGTCTGCAACCCGTTCACGCCGTGGGCGCCCGACAAGGGCGACACCATCGGCCTCGCGCTTTCCACCCGCGCTGCGTCATCACGCCTGATCTCCGCGCTGCTCGCCGCGTCGGCGGAGGAGCGGTCGCGCCCGGTCTGGGTGGACAAGACCGCCGAGGCGAGCACGTTCCTGTCCGTCCTGGCGCTCGCCGAGGTGCTCGAGGTGCTCACCGAGGACACCTCGTACGGCGTGATGCCCACCTACGTCCAACTGCAGTCGATGAAGGGCGGCCGCGTCCGCGGCGCGCTGGGCGCGGTGGCCGAGAAGGTCGCCGGCAGCCGCGTCGACCTGACGCTCGCCGCGTGGACGCGCGAGGCGCTCGCGGAGCCCGACACCGCGCTGGCCGAGTGGGCGCCGCTCGCATCAGCGGACCTCGGCGCATTGCTCGACCTGCTGCGGGACGATCCCGCCAAGGCCTCGGAGGAGATCTACGGCGTGCTCAAGCCCGAGCGCGAGGGCGTGCGCCAGGACCTCGAGATGCTGATGCGTGTCTCCGCTGCGCGCCAGGAGCGCCAGGAGCAGGAGCCCGAGGCGGCCGACGAGGACGACGGCGAGGAGGACCTCACGGACCCGGCGGGCGAGATCTTCGCGACCCCGCTCGCCATCCCGGACGCCGAGGACGAGCCGGAAGGCCCGCACCGGGTCGGCGGGCCGCACGGCCCCGAGGCCGTGGACGTCGCGGCCTACGTGGTGGCGTACACGAAGGAGCACCTGTCGCCGGTGGTGGCGCGGGGTATCCGCGTGTACGTGGCGCAGGGCACCTCGGCCATGTCGCAGGACCTCAAGGTCACGAAGGCGCCGCGCAAGACCCTCGGCGCGCTGGCGCGGTTCGCGTGCGCGCGCTACGACAAGGTCGCGCTCATCTGGGACCGGTTCGACATCTGGCCCATGATGGAGCCGGACATGCGCGTGAAGATCACCACCTCGCTCGCCGAGACGCGGTGGGCGTTGGCTGACCACGGCGTCATGGCGATCCTGAGCCGTCCCGGCGAGGCTCCCGAGCTCGAAGAGCAGTTCGCTGCTGCGGGACGTGTCGACTGGGACATGCCCCACCTGTCCGATGTCGAGCCGCGTGGCTCCGCCTACCATGACGCGGTCGTGCGGCACTGGCTCGCATCTGCCGCACTCGACGGCGCACGCGTCTGGACCACCGATGACGAGCCCTTCGCGACGCTCGCGAAGGAGCGTGCGGGCAGCATCGAGGAGTTCTGTGCCGCCGCCGCCGCCGCGGTCGACTCGGCGGCTGCTCGTGGCGACGGCGCGTTCGCGGACGAGGACCTGGCGGCGGGGCTGGCGGCGGCAGCGGCTGCGGAGGGCTAGTGGGCCTGAGGGGGAGGACATCGATCGCGCGGGGCTGCGCGCTTGTGGCGCTGCTCGCATGCGCGTGCCTCGCCCCGGCGACCGCGGTCGCGCTCGAGACGACCGCTCCCCACGTGCCGACGCGGGTCGACACCGACGTCTGCGCGATGTGTCACCGCGGTCACGGAGGGGCCTCCGACGGCTGGTCCGAGAACACGGCGTTCGAGACCACGTACGTCGCGTTGCTGGTGGTCCCGTCGGTCGGCGTCGGCGACACCGCCGTGTGCTACGCCTGCCATGGTGTCGGCCAGCTCGGGTCGGACGCGGCGGACGTGGAGAGCGCGTTCTCGTCGACATCTCGGCACAGCATCGCTCCGAGCGCGACCGCGTACGGCGCGCGCCCGATGCACGAGTGCAGCACGTGCCACGACAGCCACGGGTCGCAGCGTGACGCGAGCGGGGCGCTCCACCCGGCGCTCCTGCGCGCGTACGATGCGAGCGGCAGCGCCTACTACGGCGATGAGGCGTACTGCGCGGCGTGCCATCCCGACCGCCCGCTGGACATCTGGGACGGCTTGGACGCGTTCAAACGCACGGCGCACCACTCGCGACTGCCCTCGCCCACGACCGGAACGGGCATCGTGTGTTCCAACTGCCACGATCCCCACGGGTCCGACCGCGCGCCGAGCATCGTGGCGAGCATCTGCCCGCCCGCGGTCGTCGCGACGCAGTCGGTCACCGCCAACGACCGGACGTTCTGCACGCTGTGCCACCCCGCTCAGGAGTACACGTTCTCGGGGCCGGCGACCTACGCGACGGCCGCGCACGGGTCGTCGACCGCCACGATCGCGGTGGCCGGCGAGTATCCGGCGCGAGACTACGCATCGGGCGTCGCGACGCGTGCGGTGGGCGAGTGCCAGGTGTGCCACGCGCCGATGGGCCGCACGCGCGACTCGACGCGCACGATCCCGAAACTCGGCGACAAGTACGGGCGCCAGCTGTGCGACCGATGCCACGACGGGGACGGTCCCGCTCGCACGGACGTGGCCACGCTCGCGTTCCCCGCCTCCCGGACCGACACGGAACTCGTGGCGGTGTGGCGGCCGTCCGTCGAGACGTCCATCTACGGTGACATCGCCGTGTACACGCGCGACGTCACCGTCTCCGTGCCCGCGACCCTCGACGGCCCGCGGGTGCTCCCCTCGGCGAACCGTACCGGCGATGCGTCCGCGGGCGACATCGACCGTGACGGCATCGCAGAGCTCGTCATCGGCGACCCGTCACGGGCGTATCTCGACATCCGGTCCGCCGACCCGGTCGGCGGGCTCGTGACCACGAGCGTTGCGATCCCCGGCGGCGTGGCCGCCCAGTACGTGGAGGTCGGCGACTTCATCTCCGGTGGCGCGGGGGCAGGCCAGGCGGAGATCGCGATCGTCGCGCGCGCCGCCACCGAGCCGCATGCCAGCACGCTGTACGTGCTGCGGTACTCGGCGGGCGCGCTCACCTCGCTCGCCTCCGCCGCGGTCGGTGACGACGTGTCCGGCATCGCGTCGGGCGATGTCACCGGCACCGCGCTCGCGGACCTCGTGGTGACCGCCGCGGCCGACGACCAGTTCCGCGTTCTCACCGAGTCGGGCGGCGCGCTCGGACCGGTCGGTGGTCCGTACTCGACGCTGTCGAAGCCCCGGGGCGCGAGTGTCGGCGACGTCTGGGGGGCCAGCGCGGGCCGGGAGATCGTGATCTGCAACGCCGGGCAGCCCGCCGGCGTGAACAACGTGAGCGTGTTCGACGGCGCGGGCGTCAAGCTCGGTGACCTCAACACGCTCGGGAATGCCGGTGCGGGCATCGCGTACGACTCCGCAGTCACCGACGTCCTCTACAACGTCACCCCGCTCGGCACCTCGGGAGCCGAGCTCCTCGTCGCACTGCGGAGCGATCCGACCACCGACGCCGTCTCGGCGACCGCTTCGGTCGACCTGTTCCGGCAGGCGGTCGGCGGCATCGGACTCGATGCCGTGCCGGGCAAGTACGACACCGGGCTGCACTACGAGTCCTCGGCGCTCGCGGCCGGCGACGTCGACGGGGACGGCCGCAGCGAGTTCGTCGTGGGCAACTCCGGCAAGTGGCTGCGCTTCGGGGATCGTCAGGCGCCCTCGCTGCAGGTGTTCGACACCTCCGACGGCCTCACGCTGTCGGCCACTCCGCGGACCCTGTGGTCGACCGGCATCGAGCAGGCGAGCGGCATCGAGACCACGTGGACGGTGCTCGGGGCGTCACCCGCCGTCGTGGTCGCGGACCTCGGACCGGTCGGCCTCGCCCGCCACCCCGCCGATGCCGGGCCGGCGCAGCACGTCTCGACCGAGACCGCGACGATCCCGCGGCACGTGACGTGCGCCGACTGCCACAACCCGCACGAGACGACCGCCACGGTGCAGTCGCCCTCCCCGGCCGTCTACGGCGCCCTGAAGGGCGCGTGGGGGGTGTTCGTGACGCCGAGCGGGCCGGGCACCGCGATCACCTACTCGCAGAAGACGGCGGTGGCGCGCGAGTTCGAGGTCTGCCTCAAGTGCCACTCGGCGAACATGACTCGTGGCAGGACGCGCGATATCGCATCCGAGGTCAACACGCGCAACGCGTCGTACCTCGCCGTCGGGGCGGCCTCGACGGTCGCCTCCGCGCCGTCGGGGACGTTCGCGACGCGCACCGCCGGCACGTTCACGAGTACCGGCGCGGCATGGACCAAGGACTCGACGATGTACTGCGCCGACTGCCATCGCAATGCGAACACCGATCAGGCGAAGGGGCCCCACGCCTCGGACAACGGGTCGCTGCTGCGGGCGCCGTTCTGGGGCACGCTCACGAGCTCGAGCGATGCTCTGTGCTACCTGTGCCACAAGTACACGGTGTACTACACGGGCGTCGAGGACACCCTCACCACCGCGAGCCTCTTCCAGCACCCGCCGCGCACTGAGCAGCGGATGCACAAGCTGCACGCCAACGACGGTGGCTTCAGCTGCCGCGTCTGCCACGTGACGCACGGTTCGCCGACACTGCTGCACCTGCACAACACGGACCACTCGTACGAGCACGCTGATCTCGGCGGGGCCTGCACCACGCAGTGCCACATCGGAGGCGCGCGCAGGGCGTACGTGCGCACGAGCGTCACGGCCACCATCACGCAGCCGACGTCGTTCACGGTCCCGGTGAGCGCCGGGTACACCGGGACCTGGTCGGCGATCGTCTCGCGCGACGCCACGTCGCTCGTGGTGGGCGAGATCGGCGGCGCGAGCGCCGTGCCGCCGGACCTGCCCGCCGTGTTCGCGATCGAGATCGGCTTCACCGGCACGCCGTCGCTCCCGTCGGGTGTGGAGTTCAGGGGCCGGTATGCGGGCTCGCCCGGTCACACGGTGTACGTGCAGGCGTTCGACTACTCGTCGGGCACGTGGTCGACTCTGGGGTCGCCATGGCCGTCGACGGCCGTGCCGGGGGTCTACACGTGGGCGCTCACGAACCCGTCGTTCCGCCGGGCCGCCGACGGGGAGGTGCGGATCCGGGTGATCCATCCGCAGCCGGGCGACCCGACGCATTCGATGGACATCGACTCCGTCTGGCTCTACCCGTAGTCGCGCTCCGCGTGGAGATTGTCTGGGGCGGCGCAGCAAGGCGTTGTATGCGCGCGCGCGGGGGGCTAGCCTCGTCGCACGGAGCCCGGCAGCTCCCTGTAGTGGGCGAGGACGTGACCGATGCCTCGTGACGGCGTGCTCTCCCGCTTCCCGCGCTGGGCGTGGGCGGCGATCGCGATAGTCGTCCTGGCCGCCGTCATCGGCGGCATCGCCGCGCTGTCCGCACCCGGAAGGCGCGCCGCCGTCGAGGCGCCCGTCACCCCGATCACCGCTTCCGAGCTCGCGGCGCAGGCGCGCGCGGCGCTGGCGTCAGGCGACGAGACCGGCGCCGCGGACCTTGCCGGCCGGGCGCTCGTGCTCGACCCGAACGACGCCGACGCCCGTGCCGTCCGGGATTCCCTCGATGGGGCGGACGAGGAGCCGGACGCGCCCGCGACGGCGACACCGGCGGCGGCCGGTCCGTGGCTCGCCGCGCACCCGCCCCGCTCGCTGCTCGTGACGAACGCGGCGGGCTACTCGTTCGGGACGGTGCAAGCGAGCGCCACCGATGCGGAGATCTCCGGTCAGCCGACCGCCGGCTCGCCTGGCGAGGGCCGTATCCAGCGCGTCCAGTTGTCCGTACACGACCGTGGCAGCGCGGCGTCGGCCGCCGCCTTCGCCGAGACGGTGAGCAAGAAGTCCTACGCGCAGGACGTGACGAGTGCCGACGTGCGGGGGGCGAAGGCGTACGTCGCCACGGACGGCACGCTGCTCGCTGCGGTGGAGTTCGCGCGCGGCCGCTACGTGTTCGAGGTGGTCGTGACCTCGGCAGGCGAGCCGCCCGCGGCCTTGCGGGATCTCGCCGTCGAGCTGGCCCGGGCGTTCCCGGCCACGCCATGAGCGGGAGTGGATGGCTGATGCGCTTCGGTCGTGTCATGGGATGGGCATTCGCGTCACTGGCGCTGTCCGCCGGTCTCGCGCCGGCGGTGGCCTTGGCGGCCGACCCTCCCATCACGCCCGCCGCGATGAGGCCGACCATCGATTTCGAGGGCGGATACCCGCCCGCGGGGATGACGATGGGCCGCTACGGCCTGTACTCGACGGCGTTCTGGGGCAGGATCACGCGGCGCAACCACACGGGCGGCGGGACGTACGGCCTGTGGTGTGCGGGAGTGCAGGGCGTGACCACCGTGACGCCCAGTGGCGTGCCGACCGAGTACCCGGTCACGTTCAAGTACCCGATCGGGACGGACGGGTCGTCGACGGTCGACGTGACGCAGACCGCGGACTACTACTCGTCGACGCTGCAGTTCTTCTACACCATGCCGACGCTCGGCAACTCGGACGCCGAGTCGTTCAACGTCATGTGGTTCGCGGCGAGCCCGACGTATCCAAGGGACGTCCACGTCGGCTGGCCGAGGACGGCCGACAGCGTCTGGAGCACGGGGACCTTCAGCCTCACCGCCACCTCGAACGAGGTGAACCTCTCGCGCAAGGCGGGATTCGTGCGCTTCGGGTTCTCCGACCGGACCTATTCGAACGAGGGCGCGACCAAGACCGGTCAGGGCGCGACCGTCGACGACATCACGATCTCCGGCTTCAAATACGGCCCGGTGCGCACCGTGACCACCGACCAGCCGGGCGTCGCCGCCCGCCTGGCATGGTCGCCGCCGTACCGGGCGACGGACAGCACACTCGAAGAGACCCGTCCGATCACGTACCGCGTGTGGCGCGCGACGGGCTTCGGCCCGTCGTTCTCGTGGTCGGAGAGGACCACTGCCAGGACCGCGGCGACGTCGTTCGTCGACACCTCGGTCGCGGAGGGTGCGACTTACACCTACCTCGTGCAGGCGTGGGACGAGGGCTCCGGCGCCGGGTACGGCGAGGTCACGACGCGGGCCGCGACGGTCGGCCGGGCGCTGTCGGTCGACGTGTCCGCGTCCGCGGCGGTGGCGGTCGCGGGAATGCCCGTCACCTACACCTACGCGGTTCGCAACTCGTGCTCCGCGACGCTTCCCGCGGTCAGCGTGATCGACGACCGCCTCGGTGGCGTGCTCGCGACCGTCGCGGTCCCGGCGGGCGCGCAGATCACGACCACCGCCGTAGGCACGCTGTCCGCCAACACCACGAACACCGCGACGGCCCGCGCGCAGGACGCCTGGGGGCGTGTGGTGACCGCGACGGACGCCGTCGGAGTGCGCGTCGTTCACCCGGCGCTGACGGTCGCCAAGTCGGCAGATGCCTCGCTAGCGGTTGCGGGCCAGCTCGTGACCTACGCGTACACGGTCACGAACACCGGGGACGTGTCGCTCAACGGCATCACGCTGACCGACGACCGGCTCGGCGTCGTGGGCTCGGGCATCGCGCTCGCGCCGGGCTCGTCCGCCACGCGCTGGCAGTCGATCGTCGCGTCGCAGTCCGCGACCAACACCGTCGTCGCCACGGGCACCTACCCGCTCCTGTCGTACGAGGTCACGGCCTCGGCCGTCGCCTCGCTGACCGTCGTCCACCCGGCCATCGCCGTGACGAAGAGCGTGGACGCGACCAACGTCCTGCCCGGCACGGCCTCGAACTACACGTACGCGGTGTCCAACCCCGGTGACGTCACGCTGCTCGGGTGCACGCTGGTCGACGATCGGCTCGGGCCGATCGGCACGGCGTTCTCGCTCGCGCCCGGCCAGACGGTCACGCGCACGGCGTCTGCGGTGCTCGCCGGGGACACGACGAACACGGCCGTGGCGTCGGGAGAGTACGGTGTCGGGGGGACCCCGTACCACGGTACGGTCTCGGCGACATCCTCGGCCTCGGTCAAGGTGGTCACCCCGCAGGTGCGGGTGTCGGCCACGGCGGACCGGACGACGGTGCTGCCGGGTTCGGATGTCGTGGTGTCCTACCTGCTGTCGAATCCGTCGACGGTGACCGTCATCGACGCGTCGGTCTCGGTCGACGGCACGGTCGTGATCGGGCCGGCCACGCTCGCGGCAGGCGCCTCGCTGACAGCTACTCGCGGGCTGACCGCATCCGACGACGTGACGCTCTCGGTGCTGGCGACCGGGCGGTACACCACGATCGACCTCGCGGACGCCGCGACCGTCACCGTCGACGTCGTCCACCCCGCGCTGTCGATCGCGCGCAGCGTCGACACCAGCGTGCAGGCGGCCGGCGAGAGCGTGACGCACACCTTCACCGTCACGAACACCGGCGACGTAGGGCTGACGGATGTCACGGCGGTGGACGGCCGCCTCGGCGCCGTGCTCACGTCGACGACGCTCCAGCCGGGCGCGTCGGCCGTGCGTGCGTTCGCGATCCCGCTCGACGCGAGCGGGTCGTTCACCGCGACCGCGACCGCCGTGGACACCCGCATCGGCTCGGCCGTCTCCGCGGCCGCCTCGCTGGCCGTGACCGCGGTCACGCCGTCGGTGAGCGTCACGCACACGGTCGCGCAGAGCGTCGTGCTCCCGGGCCCGGTCGCGCATGCGTTCGAGGTGGGCAACACGGGCGACACGCCCCTTCATTCGGCCGTGCTCGTGTGGCCGGGGGGTGCGTTCGGGCCGTTCGACCTGGCAGCGGGCGAGACGACGTCGATGGCGGGCGTCCTGGCGGCGAGCGAGGACGGGAGCGTGGGCGCGACCGTCACCGCGGCGTACGGGACCGGCGGCACGCCGTTCTCCGGTATCGTCAGCGATGCGCAGGCGGTGACGCTCGACGTCATCGTTCCGTCGGCGGAGATCGTGAAGTCGCTCGACCGCACGCTGGTGCTGGCGGGCGCCTCAGTGACGAGCACGTACACGATCTCGAACACCGGCGACACCACGCTGGTCGCCGGTACCGTCACGGACCCGGCGTTCGGCACGGTCGCCTCGGGCATCGTGCTCGGACCGGGGCAGACCGCCTCGGTGAGCGCGACGCGCGCCGCGGACACGAGCGGGGCCGCGGTGGCCTCGTTCGCCGCGTCGTCGCATCCCGAGCCTCGGATCGCCGTTGAGGCCGCCTCCGCTCCGGTGACGCTGACCGTCGTGGAGCCGCGTCTGAGCGGCGCCGACCGCTACGCATCCGCCGTGGCGATGTCACGCGCGGCGCACGACGGGCCTCTGACAGGCGAGCGGGCCGTCGTCATCGCCGGCGGTACCGGATGGGCCGATGCCCTGCCCGCCTCGGCGCTGTGCGGCGCGGTGGGCGGGCCGTTGCTGCTCGTGAGGCCGGACTCCGTGCCCGATGCGGTGATGGACGAGGTCGCCCGCCTCGGTGCGCAGAAGGCCTACGTCGTCGGCGGCGCGGGCGTGGTGGGACCGGCCGTGATCTCCCGACTGGCCTCGGCGGGCGTCGCGACCGAGCGGGTGGCGGGCGCCGACCGGTACGCCACCGCGCGCGCGGTGGCCGACGCGGTCATGGCCGAGCACTGGTCGGGCGGCACCGTCTACCTCGCCACGGGCGCGTCGTACGCCGACGCGCTGTCCGCGTCCAGCCTTGCGGCGGCACAGGGCGCACCGATCCTGCTCACGAGGCGCGATGAGCTGCCCGCGGCGTCCGCTGCCGCGCTCGCTGCGCTGAGGCCGTCGGTCGTCGTGGTGTGCGGGGGCACGGGGGCAGTGAGCGCCGCGGTCGAGGCGACGCTGTCATCGGACGCGTTCGGCGCCGCGCAGATCCTGCGCATCGCGGGGGCCACACGCTACGACACCGCTCGCGCGCTCGTGGAGTACGGCGCTGCCGGCGGGCTGGCGCCCGGAGGCGTGCGCGGGGTGTACCTCGCGACCGGCGCCAACTACCCCGACGCGCTCGCGGGCGGCGCGCTCGCGGCTTCGCGGGGCGGGTCGTGGAACCCGCTCATGCTGACGACGCCGACGGTCCTGTCCGAGCAGGCGCGCGCCGTGATCAGCGGGAGGCCGCCGATGGGGTTCGTCACTGTGCTCGGCGGTGAGGGCGCCGTCAGCGCGGCGGTGCAGACGGAGGCCGCAGGCCTGCTCCGCTAGACGCGCGCCACCGCCGTGCTACGGGACGATGATGACGCGCGTGCCGACAGGCACGACCTCGAAGAGCGCCTCGATGTCCTCGCGCAGCATGCGCATGCAGCCGTGGGAGGCCGCGGTCCCGACCGACCAGCGCTTGTTCGTGCCGTGGAACCGGATGCCCGCCGCGTTCAGATCGAGCGCGCGCGTCCCGAGCGGGTTGCCGGGCCCCGGTGCGATGTATGCGGGCATGCTCGCGCCCCACCCGTTGGGCGCAGGATTGCTCCAGCTCGGGTTCCTGCGCTTGTTGATGACCTTCCACCAGCCCTCGGGGGTGGGGTAGCCCGGCGTGCCGATCGCCACCCGGTACGTCCTCTCGAGCGTCGCGCCGTTGTAGAGCCACAGGCGACGCTGCGACTTGTCGACGAGGATGGTCTTGCCCCAGCCGTCATCGGTGACGGTCGGCGTGATCTCGTCGGAGACCAGCTCGTTCTCCTTCTCGCCGGCCTTCAGTGCGGCCGCCAGCGACGCGACCGCGTCCGCCTTGCGCGTGCGATAGCCGGACACGTCGGGCTGGACGGTGAGCGTCCCCTCGCCGACCGTGAGCGTGGAGTCGATCGCGGGGCGGTCCGACTCCGCCGCCGCACCGTCCACCCACGCGCCGAGCGCGCCCTCGTCGACCGCGAGCAGCGTCTTGACCTCGTAGTCCACGGGCTCGCCGCTGAGGCGCCGGTAGACACGCTGCGCGAGCGACGCGTCGCGCTTGGGCTGGACCGCATCCGAGACCATGCCGTCGATGTCGACGGTCAGCATCTCCTTGGGGTCGAGCGTCAGCGCGGTCTCGGTGCCCGGCAGCGAGACGGTGACCGGCTCGAGGAGCGGGGCTGCTACCTGCGCGTCGATGACGGCGCGCGCTTCGTCGGCGTTCAGGCTGCCGAGTGCCACCTCGCCGATACGCACGCCCGCGGGCACGGTGTCGCGTTCGACGTAGTCGTCGGCCACCGCCCACGTGAATCCGGCCGAGACCAGGAGCATGAGCGTTGCGAGCAGTACGGCCGTGATCCGGCGCGCGAGCGTGGGGCGGGGCACGAGCGCTCCTTCGGTGGTCTGTGGGCGTGCCGCGTTCGCGGTATTCTACTACGCGGCGGGGTCTCTCGCCACGCACGACGCGGGAGCTGGATGCAGAAGCCCGACACAGAGCAGGTCTACCGGGGCAACCTCCAGAAGCTCGTTCTGAAGGTCGCTGAGGAGCGGGGGCTGGACCTCGGCCAGTATCGGCCGACGTACGTCGAGCGGCGGCTCGCCGCGCGGCTCCGCACGCTGGGGCTGCACTCGTATCGCCAGTACGCCGCCTACATCGACGAACACCCCGAGGAGTACGATCAGCTCCTGGACACGCTGACCATCAACGTGACGGACTGGTACCGCGACAAGCCCGTCTACGACCTGTTCGCCTCCAAGATCGTGCCCGACCTGCTGGTGGACAAGCTTCGCGCCCGCCAGCGCATGATCCGCGTCTGGTGCGCCGGGTGCGCCACCGGCGAGGAGCCGTACTCGGTGGCGATGACCATCCTGGACGCGATGTCGCGCACCAACGAGAGCTTCATGCTCGCGCTCACTGGGACGGACATCGACCCGGCCGCCCTCGTGGTGGCCGCGAAGGCCGAGTACGACGTGGCGCGCATCGGCCACATCCCGCACGCGCATCGGCTAAGATACGTCGAGGTCCGCGGCGACAAGTTCGTCATCAAGCCCGAGGTCGCGGCCTGCGTCCGATTCCGGCAGATGAACCTGTTCGAGGACAGGCCGCCGGGCGTTGTGGACGTGATCTTCTGCAGGAACGTGTTCATCTACTTCAACCGGGACCAGCAGGAGCGGGTGCTCGAGGCGTTCTGGTCGACCCTGCACAAGGGCGGCTACCTGGTCCTCGGGAGGAGCGAGAAGATGAGCACGGCGTTCACCCAGCGGTTCCAGCTGGTGAGCGGGCGGGACAGGATCTACCGCAAGCCGGCGTAAGGCTTCGCCGGGGGGTGTCGAGCGGCGCGAGACGAACGTGTCGCGAGCGAGGAGGCGGGGATGGACGAGGTCCGGGACAGTACCGTCAAGGGCGGGCTTTCGGCGAGGTTCACGATCCTGACCTGGGTGACGATCGCGCCGGCGGTCGGGATCGGCCTGGGTCTGACCGCTGCGTTCGCGGCATGGACGCTTCACCTGAGGTTCGGCGAGATGCTCCCGGTCATGCTGATCGGTGCGGTCCTCATGTGCGTCTGCGGCGTCCCGGGCACCCTGTGGTGGCGCTGGGCGTTCAAGCGCGAGGTGCTGCGCCCGCTGCGTGACCTCGGCGCGGTCATGGTCACGGCCGGGCGTGGCGACCTGCGCGCCCGTGCGGCGGTCGGCCGCCGTGACGAGATCGGCATCCTCGCCGAGGAGTGCAACGCGCTCATCGGCTCGCTCGCGGGCATCGCGTCGAACGTGCGCCGCTCGGCCGAGTCGGTGTCCGCCGCCGCCGCCGAGCTGTCCGCGTCCTCGCAGGAGATCAACTCCTCCACCATCGAGATCTCGTCGTCCGTGCAGCAGATCGCGCACGGCGCCGAGCTGCAGTCCCGCAAGGTGGAGGAGACGTCCTCGGCGGTCGAGGGCATCACGCGCAGCATGAACGACGTCGCGATGCAGGCGCTCGAGTCCGCGCAGGTCAGCGAGGCCGCAGCGAAGGCGACCGAGAAGGGCGAGGAGGCCACCGCCGAGGCGGTCGTCAAGATCCGCGAGGTCAAGGCCGCCATCGACACGCTGTCCGAGTCGGTGGACCTGCTCGGGCGTCGCTCCGAGCAGATCGGCGACATCGTCGACGTCATCACCTCGATCGCCGACCAGACGAACCTGCTGTCACTCAACGCCGCGATCGAGGCGGCGCGCGCCGGCGAGTCGGGGCGCGGCTTCTCGGTCGTCGCGGAGGAGGTCCGCAAGCTCGCGGAGGGCTCCGGCAAGGCCGCCGAGCAGATCGGCGAACTCATCAAGGAGGTCCAGGCCGAGACCGCCAAGGCGGTGCGCTTCATGGAGATCGGCGCCCGCGAGGTCGCGGTCGGGACCGACGTCGTCGACAAGACCGGCGAGGTGCTGCGCGAGATCAGCAGCTCGGTGTCGCGTACCGCCATCCTTGCCGAGGCGATCGCGAAGGCCGTCCAGGACCAGGCCGGCCGCGGCGCATCGCTGGACAAGGCCATCCACGACATCGCGGCGGTCGTCGAGGAGAACGCCGCGTCGGCCGAGGAGACCGCGGCTGCGGCCGAGCAGCAGACGGCGTGCATGGAGGAGATCTCCTCCGCGGCGCAGGAGCTTGCCGACATGTCGCGCCGGCTCGAGGACTCCGTCCATCAGTTCCAGGTCGACTAGGAGGCGGACACGTGGACGGCGGTTCCGCAGGGTACGTCCTGTTCCGGGTTGCCGACGAGATGTTCGGCCTCCCCATCGAGCGGGTTCAGAGCATCATCCGGTACGAGCGCGGCACGCCGGTACCGCGGGCTCCGGAGGTGGTCGAGGGCGTGATCAATCTGCGCGGCCGCATCGTCCCCGTCGTCGACCTGGTCAAGCGGCTCGGCAGGGGCGAGTTCGAGCCGGGCCCGACGGCGCGCATCGTCGTCGCGGAGGGCGCGGCCGGGCTGGTCGGCCTGGCGGTCGACGCGGCCAGCGAGGTCGTGCGCATCGACCCGGCGAGCGTGCAGCCTGCTCCCGCGGCGGCGCTGTCCGCGGAGACCGCCGACGCGTTCGAGGGCGTCACCGAGTACGAGGGCACCCTGGTCATCCTTCTCGACCTCGACCAGGCCGTGCCGAGGGCAGAGTACGCGTCGGCCGTCGAGGCGGCGGCCATCGAGGAAGGCGGGACACGTGGCTAGGTCCATCCTGGTCGTCGATGATGCCGCGTTCATGCGCATGATGATCCGCGACATCCTGTCGAAGGAGGGCTACACCATCCACGAGGCCGTCAACGGTCGCGACGCCCTCGACAAGTTCGAGGAGGTCCGGCCCGACCTCGTCACGATGGACATCACCATGCCCGAGATGAACGGGCTGGACGCACTGCGCGCGATCCGCGAGATCGACGCTGATGCACGCATCCTCATGGTCAGTGCGATGGGGCAGCAGAAGATGATCGTCGAGGCGCTCGAAGCCGGAGCTCTCGACTTCCTCGTCAAGCCGTTCCAGCCGACGAAGGTGCTGGAGACCGTCAAGAAGTGCCTGCAGTCGCCGACCGATTGATCCCCTAGCGATGCCCAGCCCGCACACCATCCGAGTCTTGGTCGTCGACGACTCAGCGTTGATACGCCAGATGCTCACCCGGGCGCTGGCGCAGGATCCGCGCATCGAGGTCGTCGGCACCGCGAAGACCGGCACCGAGGCGATCCAGCAGGCGATCGGGCTGGAGCCGGACGTCATCACGCTCGACATCGAGATGCCCGAGCTCACCGGCCTCGAGGCGCTCCCGTACCTCATCAAGCGCACCGAAGCGCGCGTCGTCATGCTGTCGTCACTCGATTCGACCGAGGTCACCTACCAGGCGCTCTCCTCGGGCGCGGTGGACTTCATGACCAAGCCGAAGGCCGGGTTCGCGACCTCACTCACCGAGCTGACCGACGAGCTGCTCAAGAAGATCCGCACGGCGAGCCGGATAGACCCGTCGAAGCGGCTGTGCGCACCGGACGCGGCGGGCGACGGGCAGTGCGAGGAGGAGGGCACCGGCGCCGGCGAGGCTGCGCGCGAGGTCAAGTTGCTCGTCGGCATCGCGGCGTCCACGGGCGGCCCTCCGGCGCTCGAGCACGTCTTCGCGGGCCTTAGTCCGGACCTCCCGGCGGCCTACCTGATCGTCCAGCACCTGCCGCAGGGTTTCACCGCATCGCTCGCGAAGCGCATCGACAAGGCGAGCCCGCTGACCGTGGTCGAGGCCGAGAAGGGCGCGGCCCTGCAGCCCGGCACGGCCTATGTCGCTCCGCACGGGAAGCACCTCTTCGTATCGAGGACGGCCGGCGGCGACCTCCGCGTCTCCTTTGACGAGGGTCCGTCCATCCACGGTGTCAAGCCCGCCGCAGATCCGATGTTCCACAGTGTCGCGAAGCTCATGGGCAGCGAGTCCGTGGGCGTCGTGCTGACCGGGATGGGCGCTGACGGCGCTGCGGGGCTGTCGTCGGTGAAGGCCGCAGGCGGCGAGACGATCGCCCAGGACGAGGCCACGAGCGTCGTGTGGGGGATGCCGGGCGCCGCTGTTCGGCAGGGCGCGGCCAAGCACGTCGTGCCGCTCGGTGGCGTGGCCGCCGAGATCCGTCGCGCGATCCGTGCGAGGGGGTGAGCCATGGCTGACGACATGGCAGCCTACCGCGAGGTGTTCCTCTCGGAGAGCGCTGAGTACCTCGATGCGATGGTCGCGGGTCTTCTCGAGCTCGAGTCCGATCCCGGCGCCACCGGGCCGGTGGAGACGATCTTCCGCGGCGCGCACAGCCTCAAGGGCATGGCGGGCGCGATGGCCTACGAGGCGACCGCCGACCTGACGCACAAGATGGAATCCCTGATGGAGTGCGTGCGGCGCAGGGAGCGCGCCGTCGACTCGACGCTCATCGACCTGCTCCTGCGTGCGATCGACGAGGTCAAGGCGCTCATAGCCGAGGAGTCCGAGGGGGCCGCGGCGCACGATGTGTCAGGTATGGTCGCCGAGCTCGTCGAGGCCGCGTCGCCGGGTGCCGCCGGGGATGCAGGCGGCGATGCGCGCGAGGGCGCGGTCGGGCCCGCGGCGGTCGGCGTGACCGCCGGCGCGGCGCGCCGCGTGCGTGTCGCGGTGACGCTGGACCAAGCGTGCGCGCTCAGGTCGGTCCGCGCCTACATGGTCCTGAAGCGTCTGAGCCACATGGGGACCGTGGTCGACACGGTGCCCTCGGCGCAGGACCTCGAGGACGAGCAGTTCGGCGATTCGTTCGAGGTCGTGCTCGAGAGCGCCGAGCCCGACTCGGCGGTACGAGACGTGGTCGCCCAGGTCAGCGAGGTCGTCGCCGTCGCCGTCGAGCCGATCGCGGAGGACGAGCCGGCGGTGGCCGAGACCGTCCCGGACGCGGCGGGGGCCGCGGCGGAGCCCGAGCGCAGGGTGCGGCGCGCGGTCACGAAGCTCGGGGAGAGCCAGACCGTGCGCGTCTCGATCGGCCACCTGGACACGCTCGTCGACCTCGTCGGCGAGCTGGTCATCCTCCGGGCGCGTATGGAGCGGCATGCCGGGCTGTCCGGGGACCGCGAGCTCGCGGAGACCGTGGAGGACCTGCATCGCCTGACGTCCGAGCTGCAGCACGAGGTCATGCAGACGCGCATGGTGCCCGTCGGCAACATCTTCAACCGCTTCCCGCGGATGGTGCGTGACCTGGCGCGCGACCTCGGCAAGGACGTCGCATTCGAGATGGCCGGGACCGACATCGAGCTCGACCGCACGGTGCTCGACGAGATCGGCGACCCGATCGTCCACCTGCTGCGCAACTGCCTCGATCACGGCGTGGAGCGCCCCGATGACCGCAGGGCGGCCGGCAAGCCGGCGCGTGCCACGGTCGAGCTCGAAGCCACGAGAGAGCGCGATCAGGTCCGCATCCGCGTGTCGGACGACGGGCGAGGCATGGACGTCGAGCGGATCTGGTCGCGCGCAGCCGACGTGGGACTCGTCAGGCCCGAGGAGCGCGAGCAGTACTCGGACCGCCAGGTCCTGCTGCTCACCTGCGTGCCGGGCTTCTCGACCGCGGAGCGCGCGACCAAGGTGTCGGGCCGCGGGGTCGGTATGGACGTGGTCAAGGGCAAGATCGAGTACCTCGGAGGGGCACTCGAGATCGCTTCGACGGCCGGCCGGGGCACGAGCTTCACGCTGTCACTGCCGCTCACGCTCGCGATCGTCCAGGCCCTGCTGGTGGGGATAGGCGACCAGGTGTACGCGGTGCCGCTGTCCGCCGTCGGCGAGGTGTACTCGCCGGACGACGTGCGGATCGAGACCGTCGATGCCCGACCCGTGCTCGTGCTCCGCGACGGCGAGGTGGTGCCCCTCCACCACCTCGGCGTACTGCTGGGCGACGGCAGCGATCCGCTGCGCCTGCCGGGTTCGGGCGAGCACATCGTGCTGCTCACGCATGGCGGGCAGTCGTTCGGGCTTGTCACGGAGTCGCTCGTCGGGCGGCAGGAGATCGTGATCAAGCCGCTGTCCAGGATCTTCCGCAACGTGCGCGGCCTCGGTGGCGCGACGCTGCTCGGGGACGGGCGTGTCGTGCTCATCCTCGACCCCCGCACGCTCGACCCCAGCAGGGAGGGCGCATCGTGAGACCGGACTCGCTGAGCGCACTGCAGATCGACGCCCTCCGGGAGGTGGGCGGTATCGGCGCGGGCCACGCGGCCACGGCGCTGTCGCAGCTGGTGGACCGGGCGATCGAGATCACCGTTCCGGAGATCGCGCTGCTGCCCGTTACAGAGGTCCCCGGTGTGCTCGGCGGTCAGGAACGCGTGGTCGCCGCCGCGTACTCGCGATTGCTCGGCGAGATCAGCGGATCGATCCTGTTCGTGGCGCCCGAGAGCACCGCGCTTGCGCTGATGGACAACCTTCACGGCCGCGAGGCCGGCAGCACCGCGACCTTCGGGCACGAGGAGGAGGCGCTCTTCATCCACGTCGCGTACGTGCTGGCCGCTGCGTACGTCGCCGCGATAGCGCGGATGGCGGACCTCAACGTCCTGCCGGCCCCACCGCAGTTCGCGCTCGACATGGCCGGCGCCATCCTCGAGATCGCCGTCGCCCGGATCGGCATGCGCGCCGACACCGCGCTCCTCGTGCGCACGCTGTTCATGAGCGAGGAGACGACGATCGACGCGACACTGTTCTTCCTTCCGGACCCCGAGAGCCTCGCGGTCATCCTCTCAAGGCTCGGCCTCGCGTAGATGGACGAGGGGGCGCGCACGCCGCGAGGCATCGCGGGACTCGGGAAGCTGTCGGCGATGATCGACGTCGCGGTCGGCACGCTCGGTTTCGGCGATGCGCCTGCGGTGTTGACCACGGCCGCGCTCGGTTCGTGCGTGGGCGTCGCCTTGTACGACCCGATCGAGAAGCGCGGGGCGCTCGCGCACGTCATGCTGCCCAAACCTGTCGAGGCGGGCGTCGACTCACTGCCCGAGCGGTTCGCGGAGTACGCGGTGCCGGCCATGGCGGGACGGCTCGAGGCGATGGGGAGCCGCAAGCCGCTGCTGGTCGCGAAGCTCGCCGGCGGCTCGGCCATGTTCCGGGCGGACTCGACGCTCGCGAGCATCGGGGAGCGCAACATCGCCGAGGTCAAGCGGCAATTGACCCTCTTGCGCATCCCCGTTGTGGCCGAAGATATCGGAGGAAGTCACGCGAGGACCGTCGAACTCTACCTGGACACGGGGACGCTCGTGGTCCGCAGTCACCAGCACGGAGTGAAGGAACTGTGAGGGACCTCGATGGACCGAAGGCACCGGAGTTGATGCGCGTGGAGGAGGCCGGGACCGCGCCGGGCCCGTCACGCTTGGCGCCCGGGAGACTGAACATCGCGATCGTCGGCGGCAGTCTGCGCGCCGCGTCCATCCTGCGCCTGTTCTCCGAGGTCGAGAACCTGGCGGTGGTCGCGGTCGCGGATGCGTCCGTCTCGTCGCCGGTCATGCGGCTCGCGGGTGAGCTCGGCGTCTTCGCGACCACCGATCCCACCGAGCTGTTCCAGGTGCCGAACCTCGACATCATGATCGACGTGTCGGAGGATCCGGCGCTCGGGGAGGCGCTCGCCACCCAGAAGCCGTCCGGGGTCGAGCTGATCGGCACGAGCGGCTCCGAGCTCATCTGGGACCTGCTCGTCGCCAAGAAGCGCGGCGAGGAGCAGGAGAAGCTCTTCGTGGAGTTGCAGGTGGCGTACGACAAGATCCGGAGCCACGAGCGCCGCCTCCAAGCGGGCAAGGAGTCCCTCGAGCGGGCGAACGAGGAGCTCGAGGGCAAGCTCGCCGAGATCTTCTTCACGCACGAGTTCTTCAAGGCCCTGACGAGCTTCTCGCTCGTCGCCGACGTCGCGAGCTTGATCGTCGACGGCGCGAACGGCATCCTCGGCGCCGAGATCTCGTGCGTGTACCTGCTGCGCGCAGAAGACTGGACCTTGCGCCTCGCCGCGTCCCAGGGGCGCGCTGACGATGCGTTCGCGCCGACGGTCGACGTGTCGCAGACCATCCTGGGCCGCGCGTTCTCCGAGGGCGCCGTTCAGGAGCCCGTGGTCGCGGCGGGGGACCCCTCGGCCGCGTGGTTCGTGGCCGGCGACGAACTCGAGAGCCAGGCGGCCGTGCCACTGCGGTCGGGCGACACCATCATCGGCGTGCTGGTGGTCGCATCGTCGGTGGACCGCGAGCTGACCCCCGCCGAGTTCGACCGGCTCGGGGTCATCGCGAACCAGAGCTCGCTGGCGCTCCAGAACGCTCTGCTGCACGAGGAGCTCGAGCGCCTCTCGGTGACCGACCGCCTGACCGAGCTGTACAACCACGGCTACCTCCAGCAGCGCCTTGAGGAGGAGCTGGCCCGCGCTGTCCGGTTCGGACACGAGCTGTCGCTGCTGCTGCTCGACATCGACGACTTCAAGGACTTCAACGACCGGTTCCTCCACCAGCGCGGCGATACCGTCCTGCGCGCGGTGAGCCAGATGATCAGGCAGAACCTGCGGGACATCGACGTCGCCGCCCGGTATGGCGGCGAGGAGTTCGTGGTCGTGCTGCCCGAGACGGACGTCGAGGGGGCCGTCGCCGTGGCCGAGCGGATCCGCGAGAGCGTCGCGAGCTACCCGTTCGTCGGCCGTGAGGACCTGCCGCCGGTGGCCAAGACCGTCTCGGTCGGCGTTGCGACGTTCCCTACGCACGCGAGCACGCAGGGGAAGCTCATCGACGCGGCCGACCGCGCGATGTATGCGGCGAAGCGCGCGGGCAAGGACCGGGTGGCGGTCGCGAGCGCCCTCTAGAGGCGCACGACGAGGACGACGGGGGGAGTCGGCACGATGGGTCTTGCGGCCGCGCTGGACTCCCTGCCGAACGACCGCGCCACCCAGCACGCCGTGCGGGAGGTGCTCCTCGCCCTGAGCCGTCACCCGGATCAGGCGGTGACCGCGCGCCGCGTCGCCGACCTGTCCGGCGAGTCCGAGGGTCTGTCCCGGCGGGTGCTGGACGCGTTCGCGCGCTGCCGGGTCGTGACGCGCGACGAGGAGCCGGACACGTTCCGGTACTCGCCGGATCGGCTCACGGCGCTCGACGTGGACCGGTTCGTTCGCCGCGTCGACGCGCGAACGGGTATGCTCCAAGACAACGTGGAGCGGTTCCGGGAGCGGTTCGGCAGGTAGCTCCCGGCGCGGACGTGAAGGGCCTCGCGTGCGACCGGTGCGCTCGGGTGACCGCGGTCCCGCGGTCGAGGACATACAACGGCGCCTGCTGGCGCTCGGTCATGATCTCGGCCCCACCGGCGTCGACGGGGTCTTCCTCGGGCGCACCGAAGATGCCGTCCGCGTGTTCCAGGCCGACGCGGGCCTTGCTGCCGACGGCGTGGTGGAGCAGGCGACGTGGTCGGCGCTCGTGGATGCGACCTTCACGCTCGGCGATCGCATGCTGTACCTGCGGACACCGTTGCTGCACGGCAGAGACGTGCGGACGCTGCAGGGCGCCCTCAACGTGCTCGGGTTCGGTTGCGGCGGTCCCGATGGCCTGTTCGGCGCGTTCACCGAGTGTGCCGTCCGGGAGTTCCAGATGAGCACCGGGCTGACAGCCGACGGGATCGCCGGGCCCGAGACCGTGCGGGCCGTGACGGGCCTGAGGCACGTCTGGGAGGGCAAGGACCCGACGGCGCCTGCGGCGCTGACGCTTGCCTCGGCCCGCGCAGGTGAGGCACTGGCGCGCCGTGCGACGGCGATCGTGCCGTCGGGCGCAGCGGCCGCTGACGTGGCGACGCGCGTGGTGAACCTTGCGCTCGCCGCCGAGCCGGCCTCCGTGATGCGCGTGGCGCGTGTGCGCGGCAAGGCGCGTGACGACGAGATCGTCGTGCGCCTCGTCACGGACCGTCACGAGGCGCCGGGCGGTGTCCCGGTGGTGGCGGCTGCAGGCGGTACCGGCGGTCTGGCGGCCCGTGTCGTGACGGCGCTGTCGAACGCGTCCCGCGAGCCCGCGGAGATAGCGGTCGACCTGTCCGGTCTCGACCTTTGCGGGGAACGCGAGATGCAGCGGGCGGCCGTCGAGGTACTCGACGCGCTGTGTGCGGCTTTGGTCTGACCGTCCGGGCATGCTAGACTGCCACGGTTGCCAGGAAGCCGCCGCGATCGCCAAGGGAGGTCCGCAGACCTTGACGACTCGACGTACCAAGGCCCTTGCGGCGGGTCTGACGCTCGTACTCCTGCTCGCGTCGACCCCCGCACATGCCGCGCCCACCTCATCGAGCAAGCGCGCGCAGGCCACGAAGGTCCGATCACAGGTGCAGGCCCTCGACGACCAGGTCGAGGCCGCCACCGAGAACTACAACGAGGCCGCGTCCCGCTACGCGGCGGTGAACGCGAAGGCAGCGTCGGCCTCGTCGCGCCTGAAGAAGGTGTCCGCCCGCCTCGACCAGCTCGAGGTGCGGCTCGGCACGCGCGCGGTGCACATGTACCGCTCCGGCCCGCTCTCCTTCGTCGAGGTACTGCTCGGCGCGACCGATTTCGACGAGTTCGCGACGGTGTGGGACCTGCTGACCGAGATGAACCGCGACGACGCACGCATGGTCGCCGAGATGAAGACCGCGCGAGCCGAGGCGTCATCGGCCAAGGCCGACCTGGACGCGTCGAAGAGGCAGGCCGCCGCCGAGCTGGCGTCCATGAAGGCGACCAAGAAGCGGATCGAGAGCCAGCTGTCGCAGCGCAAGAAGCTGCTCTCCGGTATCGAGGCCGAGGTCGCGAAGCTCGAGGCCGAGGAAGACGCGAGGGCTGCAGCGGCCGCACGCGCCTCGTCGAGCCGCCGGAAGACGTGGCGCTTCGAGGACGTCGGGGGCAACCCGCCCGCGAGCGGCCGGGGTGACCAGGTCGTGTGGTGGGCGAAGAAGTACCTCGGCGTGCCCTACGTGTGGGCCGGCGCCAGCCCGTCGGGCTTCGACTGCAGCGGGTTCACCATGTACGTCTACAAGAAGGTCGGCGTCAGCCTCCCGCACAGCTCGCGGGCGCAGATCAACTGCGGCGCCCGCGTGAGCCGCAACAACCTGCAGCCCGGCGATCTCGTCTTCTTCGGTTCGCCGATCCACCACGTCGGGATCTATGTGGGCGGCGGGATGTTCATCCACGCGCCCCGCACCGGCGACGTGGTCAAGATCTCGAGCCTGTCGGCGCGCAGCAACTACTCGGGGGCGTGCCGTCCGTAGCGCAATGCCCGGCCTCGGGCGGCTGCGGTATGCTTGTCGCACGTTCGCGCGAAGGGCGATGGTGCATCGATGGCTGAGATCGACGGCCTGCTCAAGCTGATGACCGAGAAGGGCAGCTCCGACCTGCACATCAAGGCCGGGAGTCCTCCCGCCATCCGACTCAACGGCCGGCTCTTCGTGTTGACCGACCTCCCCTCGCTGTCCGCCGAGGCGACGTACCAGCTCGCCGTCGGCATGATGGACGAGCGCCAGAAGGCCAGCTACGAGAACCATCACGAGATCGACTTCGCGTACTCGCTCGCCGGTGTCGGGCGGTTCCGCGTCAACGTCTTCAAGCAACGCGGCAGCGTAGGCGTGACGTTGCGGCGCGTGGCCACCGACCGGGCCGGTATCGAGGAGCTCGGCCTGCCCGCGGTCGTCGGACGGCTGTCGGACGAGCCGCGCGGGCTCATCCTCGTCACCGGCACGGCGGGCTCGGGCAAGACCACGACCTTGGCGGCGATGATCGACCACATCAACGCGACCCGCGAGGGCCACATCGTCACCATCGAAGACCCGATCGAGGTCCTGCACGCCGACAAGAAGTGCATCGTCAACCAGCGGGAGATCGGCATCGACACCGACAGCTACGCGGACGCCCTGCGCCACGTGGTGCGGCAGGATCCCGACATCATCCTCATCGGCGAGATGCGCGACCACGAGACGGTGTCCGCCGCGCTGACCGCCGCGGAGATCGGGAACCTCGTGCTGTCGACGCTGCACACGATCGACGCCACCGAGACGATCAACCGCATCATCGACTTCTTCCCGCCCTACCAGCACAAGCAGGTCCGGCTGATGCTCGCCTCGACGCTCAGGGGCATCATCTCGCTGCGCCTCATCCCGTCGATCCAAGGCGGACTCGTCCCGGCGGTCGAGGTGCTGGTGGCCACCGGCACGATCCGCGAGTACATCACGGACCCGGAGAAGACCTACCTCATCCGGGACGCGATGGAAGAGGGCGAGTACTACGGCATGCAGACGTTCGATCAGTCACTGCTGCACCTGTACCGCGACCGACGCATCACGCTGGACGACGCGATGGCGATGGCGCACAACGCGCACGACTTCAAGATCAAGGTGCGCCAACTCGGCCTGGACATGTCGCAGGTCGCCGACAGCGGGATCTTCTAGGGTCGGCGCGCGTCGATCCCACCGGAAGTGCAGGGGGGCGAGTGCGTCGAGCTGCGCTGGCGGTGCTACCCTCTAGGCCCGTACCCGACGCCCCGCCGTGCGATGGAGTCCGCAACATGAGCAGGATCCTGTTCGTCGTGCCGCCGTACAGCTGCTGGGGGGTCCAGGTCATCGGGACCTGGCCGCCGCTGCAGCTCGCATACCTCGGGCAGGCCGTTGTGGACGCGGGTCACGAGGCGCGCATCTACGACGCGATGAACGGCGGACGCACCTTCGAGGACATCCGTGCCGAGATCGAGGGGTATTCGCCGGACTTCGTCATGACGCTCGACTACCTTCCGGTCACCGGCGCCATCGCCACCGCGACGGTCCCAGCGGCGCTCGAAACGCTCGCGATCGCGAAGGCGGTCGATCCCGACGTGGTCACGATCATCGGCGGACCGCACCCGACCTTCATGTACGAGGAGATTCTCGGCGATCCAGAGAAGCGGGCGGACTTCGTTCTGCGCGGCGAGATGGAGGAGACGCTGCCGGAGCTACTGGCGGCGGCGCGCGGCGGTGATGTCGAGGTCGTGAAGGGGATCGCGTTCGCGCGCGGCGACGGGATCGTCGCGACCGCCATGCGCCCACACATCCAGGACCTGGACGCCGTCAGGCCCGCCTGGGATCTGCTCGAATGGAGCCTCTACCACTACAACATCGAGCCGTGGGGCCGCATGGCGTCGATGCTCACGTCGCGCGGCTGCATGATGGGCTGCTCGTTCTGCAGCCACCGCCAGTTCTGGCGCGGAGACTGGCGAGCGCGGACGCCCGAGAACGTGCTCGCTGAGGTCCGCGAGTTGGTGGAGACGTACGACGTCGAGTTCATCACGCTCATCGACCCGTACCCCACGAACGACCGCGACCGCTGGGAGCGCATCCTCGACCTGCTCATCGAGGCGGACCTCGACGTCCGCCTGCTCATGGAGACGCGCGTCGAGGACATCGTCCGGGACGCCGACATCCTGCACAAGTACCGCGAGGCGGGGATCGTGCACCTCTACCTCGGCGCCGAGAGCAGCACGGACGAGATGCTCGCGAGCCTCAACAAGGGCACGAGCGTGGACCTGAACAAGCGGGCGCTCGACCTCGCGCGCGAGCACGACATCATGACAGAGGCGTCGTTCATGGTGGGCGGCCCTGACGAGACGCCCGAGTCGATCCAGAGGACCATCGACGTGGCGATCCAACTCAACCCAGACATCGCGGTCTTCCCGGTGCTGACCCCCATGCCGTTCACGCCCATCTACGAGGAACTCAAGGACCGCATCCGGGTCTTCGACTACTCGAAGTACAACCTGGCGACGCCCATCGTCGAGCCGTACGCGATGACGCTCGAGGAGGTCACGATCGCGCTCGGGAGGTGCTACATGGCCTTCTACGGCAACAAGATGGGGGAGATCATGGCGCTGCCCGACGGCTTCAAGCGCCGCTACATGCTCTCCGCGTTCCAGGAGATGATGAAGGGCTACAAGGAGTTCTTCGAGCATCTGGGTATGAAGATGCCGCCGATGCCGAGGATCCCCGGCCTCACGGAGTAGCCGCCCCGGCGCACGAGCCGCTGCCCGCGCATCCGCCGCTTCTGCACATCGCGATGCGTCCTGGTGCGCCGACCGCTCGTCGGAATCATCGTCGCGAATGTGAGGAAGGACACGGGGCGCCCGCCGCCGTCCGCCGATGTACAGCGGCAGGATGGGAATACTCAGGTGTCCAGGGTGAGTGTGCAGTCGGCGGCGTGGCCGCCGTTCACGAGTGAGGTGAGCGTGATGAGGAACCGGTTGATGGCGGTGCTCTGCGTGGTGCTGGCGATCTGCCTGGCACTCCCGTCGATCGCATTCGCGGTGCCGGGCAAGGGCAAGGGAGGCGGCAAGGGGAACTCGTCGGCCGCCGCGTCGGCGCCCAAGGGGCAGTCCGACAAGGCCGGCAAGAAGGACGGCCACGGTGTGTCCGCTACCGACGCCGACGAGGGCGAGGATGCCGAGGCGCCCGACGCCGAGGAGCCGGACGACGCGGACGAGCCGGACGACGCGGACGAGCCCGGCGTCGAGGACGGCGATGAGGACGCGGACGCTGGCGGCATCGCCGGGGCGCTCGCGCGGATCATGGCCAACGTCGCGAAGTCCGAGGAGAAGGTGGCCGCGGGGACCAAGAAGCAGGTCCCGCCGGGGCTGCTGCGTGTGATGGCGAAGTTCATGGGCTGGCTCGGCATGTCTCCCGACGAGCCGCCCGCGGAGGAGCCTCCGGCGGAAGAGCCGCCGGCCGATCCCGGTGACGGGACGGGCGAGGAGCCGACCGGCACGGTCGACCCCGATGCGCCCGTCGAGCCGCCGGCGGACGCTCCGGCCGAACCCGCGCCCGCGACGCCCTGACCACGGGCCGGGTGCACGACACGAAAGGGC
>VAUM01000001.1:0-1255 GCA_005774595.1 Actinomycetota bacterium | reverse complement strand
CGCCGAGGGCCGCCCCGACGACGTCGGTGCCCCAGTCGGCTGCGTCGACCGTACGGCCGGGGACGAAGTACTGGTGGAACTCGTCGGAGAGCGCGTAGCAGGCCGCGATGACGACGGCGAGGGCGGCCGCACGACCGTCGCCGCGCGAGCGGCGGAGCGAGGCGTAGAGCAGCGCCCCGAGCATGGCGTATTCGAGCAGGTGTGCGAGCTGCCCGTACCGCCCGGGGAGCGAGCTGCCCGGGACTGACGACAGTGCGAAGATGCAGCCGGCCCACGCGAACGTGACGACGCGGGCCGCCCAGCGGGCGGCCGCGCCGTCGAGGAGGCTGCCGACTCTGAGCGCTCGAGGGATCATCGGTGCGCGAGTGTAGCACGGCGCTTGACCCGGTCCGCCGGGCTCGGTCAGGGTGGGGTCGTCCGGCGTCGTCGGGAGGTGGCTGGATCAGGCGGGATGTCTCACTGGCGTCGGTGGTCGCTTCCGCGGTGTGCTACTCCACGCTGGCTGTGCTCACCCGCCTTGCGTACCAGCAGGGCATGCGGCCGCTTCCCCTGCTCGCGTGGCGGTTCGCGCTCGTGGCCGTGCTGCTCTTCGCCGTCCAAGCGGCGCGCTCGCCGCGATCGCTCGCGGTCGAGGCGCGCACGGTCGCACGCTTCGGCGTTCTCGCTGTCGCGGGCTACGGCTTCGGGTCAGTGTGCTTCTTCTACGCGCTCAAGAGCGCGCCGGCGTCGGTGGTCGCGGTGCTCCTGTACGCGTACCCCGCGATCGTGACGCTTCTCGGCTGGGCCAACGGCGGCGCGCGGCCCGGCCGCGCGCGCTGGGTCGCGCTCTCGGCGACGTTCGCCGGGTGCGCCCTCGTCTCCGGTGTGTTCGGGAGCGGTGCGGTATCCCCCGTCGGAGTCGCGTTGTCGCTGTGCGCGGCGGCGGGCTACGCCGTCTTCACGCACCTGTCGCACCGCTGGATGGGCCCACATCCGCGGGCGGTGCTGATGGCGTACGTGTTCGCGTTCTCGGCCGCTCTCGCGCTCGCCGCGTGCGCCGCCTCAGGCGAGTCGCTGTCTCCGGCCGGGTGGTCGTCTTCCGCGTGGCTGCTCCTCGGGGCGATCGTCGTGGTGCCCACCGCTGCCGCCGTCCTCCTCTTCCTCGAGGGGATCCACGGACTCGGCGCCTCGCAGGCGGCCGTGGTCTCGACGCTCGAACCGGTGTTCACGATCGCGCTCGCGGCGGGCGTGCTCGGCGAGCGGCTCGGCCTCGTGC